>JAYUXQ010001367.1:0-2466 GCA_043752905.1 Nannocystis sp.
CAGGTCATGCAAGAGGCCGCCATCGACCTCGTCTTCGATCCCCTCGCCGCCGGCACCCCGATCGCCGTCGAGGGCATGCACCCCGAGCAGCGCCGGATCCACTTCGAACTGCCGGACCCGCCGCGCCTCGAGTTCCATATCGAGGGCAAGGTCTACCCCGTCGAGGCCCAGCTCACCAACGTCCTCATCGAACCCGACGCCCCTCGCGTCTCCCTCACCTACGTCGCCCGCCAGTTCGACATGCCCCGCGTGTTCGTCCCCGGCATCCACGCGAAGATCCCGATCGACCTGCGCATCGAGGGCATCGGCACGATCGCCTACGTCACCCCGCCGACCCTCCGCGAGCTCCGCCGCGCCAACACCTGACCCGATCTAGTTGAGCCGCACCAGCTCCCCTTTGATCACGACATCCTCGCTCGCCTTGATCGCCACCTGCCCCCGCGTCGCCTCGAATTCGATCCCCTCGGCTCGCAACACCAGCTTCCCGGCGAACTCCACGTGAACATCCGGCTCGAGCAGCCGCACGACCGGCCCCGCGCTCCCCTGCGACACTTCGACGAGCGGTCGCCCCGCGCTCGACACCACCTGCACGCACTCGTCAGCCTTCAATTCGAGCCGGGCCGCCGGAGTCTTCGCAACTTCGGGCCGACGAGCGAACCCATCGACCACGCCGGTCACGATCCACTCGTCGCCGTTCCCGGGTCGGATCATCAGCACGCGGTCGGCCTCACGCACCGGCAGCCCGTGCAGCGTCGGCACCCACAGCGTGTGCGCGTACCCATCCGCGTCGACGAGTTGCACCTGCACACGTCCTGGCAACGACGGATGGCGAGCGTCGATGCAAGTCGCAACGAGGCAACCTCCGGCGGGCACCGCCACCCGTCGAGCGACGGGCGCGTCGAGCACGTCCTCGAGGGCCGTGCGCGGTGCGGGCTCCTCGATCGTCAGCGCCGGATCGACCGACCTGCGTGGCTTGCACTGATCGCTCATCCGGGCTCGAAACGCTATTCCAGGGCCACCAGCGGGTCAAGGCGCGATGCGTAGGCCGGGCGAATGCGCGCTGATCCAGCGTCGACGGCCGACCTTCGCGGACGTTTCGCGAGCGCCTCGTCGTCGCGGCGCGAGCGCTCGATCGCCGCGAGCATCATGGAGGTACACTGTCCCCCGTGACCGCCGCCTCTCCTGCTGCCGACCCCGCGGGACTCCTCGGGCGGACGCTCGGAGGTCGTTACCGGCTGACCGAGCACATCGGTAGCGGCGACCTCGGCCACGTCTATCGGGCCGAGCAGGTCGCCCTGCGCAAGGTGTGTGTGATCAAGGTGCTGCGGCCCGAGGTGCTGCGCGACCCCGCGTGGCGCCAGCAGGTGCTACGCGGCACGCAGCAGGTCGCGCAGCTGCCCTTCGACCCGATCGTGCGTCCCGACGACGTGCTCGTCGGCGACGCCGAGATGGCGATCGTCAGCCCGATCCTCGGCGGCGAGGACCTGAGCTCGTTGCTGGGGCGCATGTACGGTCGGCTGCCCTGGGCGCACGCGCGGGAGATCCTGCAGCAGCTCGGCGAGGCGCTGGTCGAGCTGCACGCCGCGGGGGTCATGTTCGGCGGGCTCAAGCCGCGCAACGTGTTCCTCGCGCGCACCAGCGACGGCGCCACCCAGGTGCGCCTGCTCGACGTCGGCACCAGCCGGCACAACGCGACCACCGCGAGCGTCGCGTACATGGCCCCCGAGTGGGCCGCTGGCGGCGCGCCCGACGTCTCGGCCGACGTGTACAGCCTGGGCTCGCTGGCCTACGAGATGTTGACCGCGCACCCGCTGTTCACCGGGGCGCCCGCGCAGGTCGCCCTGATGCACCGCTTCAAGCCGCCGCGCCCGCTGCGGAGCGTCGCGCCCGACGCCGCCATCCCGCCGCAAATAGAGGCGATGATCCTGCGCGCGCTCGCCAAGGGTCCCGGCGACCGGCCCGACATCCAGGCCCTCCTGTCCGTCGTCCAGCACACCGGCAGCACCGTCGCCGCCGTACACACCCCGGACGCCGACGCCGCGGGCGACTCGCAGACCGACATGCGCACGTTCGCCGGCGACATGGTCTTTCAGCCAGGTGCCGCCAGCGTCTCGTTTCGCGGCGCCTACCCGCCCCCCGACAGCGCCGCGCGCTCCGGCGAGCTCGCCGACGACGACCAGTTCTCGGTGCTCGGCCGCCGCGGCCGGGCCCCTCGCACCGAGGAGCTGCCCCCCGCCGGGGACCACCCATATAACCACCCCCCATACGACCCTCCGCAATACGACGACAGCGCCGACGACGACGTCCCGCGCACCGTCATGACCTCGGTCCCCGACTTCGGCGCGCAGCCGCCGATGACCACGCCGACCGCGATGGTCGGCATGCCGCCGCACACCGTCGCGCTGGGACACCCGCCGGCCGCCCCTGGCGACCCGGAGGACGGCGCCCCGCGGACCATGATGGTCG
>JAYUXQ010001368.1:0-6175 GCA_043752905.1 Nannocystis sp.
TTCTCGCGCATGGTGTCGAGGAAGAAGCGGTAGGGCCCATAGAGCAGCGCGACGGTGCCGATCAGCCTGCCGGGGCGGGCCTTCATCCAGTCGAAGGCGAGGTGGATGTAGAGCACGATCGGCACGAGGTACATGAACTCGAGCAGACCGAGGTCGAGGCGGTACTGGCCGTCGGGCCAGGGGCCGACGGCGAGGATGTGCGTCGAGTCGACGATGCTGCCCGGGTGGTCGTGGACGAGCGAGCAGCCGAGGCGGCCCATCGTGAAGCCGACCAGCAGGCCGTAGCAGAGCATGTCGAAGTACACGAGGAACGGCTGCTTCTGCTTGCGCAGGTACCAGAAGAACCCGACCGTCGCGCCGAAGAACCCGCCGACGCTCGACAGGCCGTTCCAGATCATGATGAGCACGAGCGGGTTGGCGGCGACGTCCTCCGGGAAATAGAACAGCACCGACACCCAGTGCGAGATGACGAAGCCGGTGACGAGCACCCAGAACATCAGGTCGCGCGCGATGAACTCGTCGATGTCCTTGCGCTTGGCGTAGTGCAGGCAGCGGTGGTACCCGAGGATCACGCCGGCCGCGACGAGCGGGCCGAAGAACTGAAGCTTGAGCGGTCCGATGACCGGCAGATCGGCGATAAGCTTCTCGGGCGGCCGGATGTAGGGGATCAGTGCTTCGAACATGGAGGGCCGCACCGTAACTCAGCGGGGAGCAGCACGCAAAACCCCCGTGAGCGGCGGCCAGGCCCGGTCAACCCCCGTGGCCGCCCCCGCCGGGGGTCTCGATGCGCAGACGCTGGCCCGCGGCGACCTCCACGGCCACCCGACCGGGCAGCACACGATCGTCCAGCAAGTTGCTTCCCATGGCCCCCGGGCCCCCGCCGGCGAGGCCGAAGGGCGCCCGCAGCCGCCGCTGCGAGAGGATCGCCACATGCATGGGGCGCAGGAACTCGAGCTCGCGCACGAGGCCGTCGCCGCCCGGCCACTCGCCCGCGCCGCCCGAGCCGGCCCGCAGCGCGAAGCGCCACAGCCTCACCGGGAAGCGCGCCTCGAGCACCTCGGGGTCGGTGATCCTCGTGTTGGTCATGTGCGTGTGCACGCCGCTGCGACCCGCATGACCCCGACACGCCCCCGCGCCCCCACCGAGCGTCTCGTAGTAACCAAAAGTCGCGTCGCCGAAGGTCAGGTTGTTCATCGTGCCCTGGCTCGCCGCCGCGAGGCCCAGCGCGCCGAGCAGCACGTCGACCACCCGCTGCGCCGTCTCGACATTGCCGGCCGCCACCGCGGCACCTGGCCCCGGGGACAGCAGACCTGGCGGAAGGGTCAGGTCGACCAACCGCAGGCAGCCGGAGTTGAGCGGCATCGTGCGCCCGGCGAGCAGGCGCAGCACATACAACAATGCCGACACGGTGACCGCCCGCGGCGCGTTGAGATTACCGGGGTCCTGGGCGGCGGTGCCGGTGAAGTCGACGTGCAATCGCGGGCCTCGCCGCGAGATCTCGACGACGACCGCGGCGCCGTCGTCCATCGCGTCGGCGAAGGTGTGCACGCCCGCAGGCAGGCGCTCGATCGCCGCGGCGACCGCGTCGGCGGCGTCGTCCTGGATCGCCTGCATCGCGGCGGACACCAGCGGCGTGCCGTATTGCTCGCACAGCGCATCGAGCTGGCGCGCGCCGGTCTGGTTGGCTGCGATCTGCGCCTCGAGGTCGGCGAGGTTCTCCGCGGGCTTGCGCGCTGGCCACGGGCCAGACTGCAACACGGCGAGCACCGCCTCGCGATCGAAGCGACCGTCCGCGACGACCTGCAACGCGCGGAACACCACGCCCTCCTCCTCCAGCCTCGTCGCGTGCGGCGGCATCGAGCCCGGCGCGACGCCGCCGACATCCGAGTGGTGTCCGCGGCTGGCGACGAAGAAGCGCAGCGCGCCCTGCTCGTCGTGCACCGGCGAGATCACCGTGATGTCGGGCAGGTGCGAGCCGCCGGCGACCGGGTCGTTGGTGACGTAGACGGACCCGGCCGGCGGGTGGGGATGCACCGCGAGCACGCCGCGGATGGACTCCGGCATCGCGCCGAGGTGCACGGGGATGTACGGCGCGTTGGTCACCAGGTCGCCGCGCGCGTCGAACACGGCGCACGAGAAGTCGAGGCGCTCGCGGATGTTGGTCGACAGCGCGGTGCGTCGCAGGACCACGCCCATCTGCTGCGCGATCGCGGTGATGCGCTGCGACAGCACCTCGCGCAATACAGGGTCGCGGGCGTCGGCGGGTACGGGCGTCGTGCTGGCGCCCGCGAGGTCGCGGGCGACCAGGCTGCCGCGATCGATCTCGGCGACAAACCCGGGCTCGAGCACGATCGTCGCGGTGTCCTCGGCGACGATCGCCGGGCCGACGATGCGCTGACCCGGCCGCAGCGCCTCGCGCGGCCACACCGGCACGGTATGCCAGGCTCCATCTTGCCACAGCTGTGAGCTGCCTGGCTCACCTGGCGCTCCGGACATGTCCACCTCGACATGTCCGATCGCACTCCCGACCTCGCGCAGCTCGACGCGCACGCCAGTAAGCTCGATCGGGTGGTCCTCGCGGGCGTAGCCGAACACCTGGCGGTGCTCGCCAGTGAAGGCGGCAGCGAGCGCCGACGCGCCGGCGAGCGCGAGCGTCTGCGCCGTGTGCGTGCCCTGATAGCGCAGGTCGACGCTGCGCAGGGCCACGAACTCGGTCCCGGCCGCGTCGTCGGCCAGCGTCGCGCGTCCACGGTCCTCGAGCGCCACGAAGCGGTCCTCGAGCGCTGCGATCGCGTCATCCGTCAACGCGACCTGGCCCGCGTCGGCCTCACCGTGCCAGCCGACGCGCGCGGCACCCATGCCATACGCCGAGAGCACCCCGGCGAGCGGGTGGAACACGAGCGTACGCACGCCGAGCAGGCGAGCGACGGCGCAGGCGTGCTGGCCTCCGGCTCCGCCGAACACGATCATCGCGTGGTCACGGACGTCATGGCCGCGGCGCAGTGAGACCTCGCGGATCGCAGCGGCCATGTGCTCGTCGGCGACCTGGCGCAGGCCCTCGGCGACCTGCATCGGCGCGCGCTCGATGCCCGCCGCGGCCAGCTGCTCTGCCAGCGTCGTCAACGCGGCGCGGGCGGGCACCGCATGTAACGCGAACGGGAAGCGAGCGCCGCCGAGGCGACCGAGCACCAGGTTGACGTCCGTGATCGTCAGCTGTCGCGCACCGTCACGCCCGTAGCACAGCGGGCCCGGGTCTGCGCCGGCGCTGTCGGGCCCGACCGTCAGGCGACCGCCGTCGACGCGACACACCGAGCCACCGCCGGCCGCGACCGTGTGGATCGCCAGCATCGGCGTCCGCACGCGCACACCGGCGACCTCGGCCTCGTGACGGCGCTCGAAGCTGCCGGCGAAGCGCGTGACATCCGTCGAGGTCCCGCCCATGTCGAGGCCGATCACCTGCGCCAGGCCCAGCGCCCGCGCCACCGCGGCGATCGCAACCACGCCGCCAGCGGGCCCGGAGAGCACCGCGTCGCGGCCACGAAATCGCCGGGCTGGCGTCAGGTCACCGCTCGACTGCATGATCTGGAGCTCGCTGCCGGGCAGCTCGGACAGCAGCAGCGCCACGTAGTCGCCGAGCAGCGGCGTCAGGTAGGCGTCGACCACCGCAGTCTCGGCGCGCGCGAGCAGGCCCTGCGCCCCTGCCACTTCGTGGGACAGCGTGACGTGCTCGAAGCCTGCGGCCCTCGCCGCCTCGCCGACCTCCTGCTCGAGCGCGCCGTCACGATGCGCATGCAACAGCGCGACCGCGACGCTGCGCAGCCCCTGCGCGTGCAGTTCCTTCAGCCCGCCGCTTAGCGCGTCCGGATCGGGCCGCACCAGCACCTCTCCCGCCGCATCCTGTCTCGCGTCGACCTCGAGCACCCGCGAATGCAACAGCTCGCGCGGCGCGATCGCCAGGGCGAACAGGTCGGGTCGGGTCTGATCTCCGATCGCCAGCAGGTCGCCGAGGCCACGCGTGATGACCAGCGCGCACGGGGCACCGCGGCGCTCGAGCAACGCGTTGGTGGCGATCGTCGTGCCCATGCGCACGTGACATGGTGGGACCGGCGCGTCGTCGGCGAGGCCCATCAGGCGGCGAATGCCGATCAACGGCGCGCGGTCGGAGGACAGCAGCTTGACCGCCCGCAGGTGGCCGGTGGCGGGGTCACGGCCGACGCAATCCGTGAAAGTCCCGCCGCGGTCGATCCAGATGTGCCAGGCGTCGGAGCGCACGGGCCGATCCTAGCACTTCCCTGCGGGGTCTTGGCCGCGGCGCCGGGACATGCAACCACTGAGGCTCGCTATGGATCACGAGCCCAAGTTCCTCCGCCACCTGCGCCGGCGCGCCAACCAGGTGTTCGCGCGCTGGCTGCCGCAGCCGGCCCGCTTCGTGTACGGGCCGCAGTATCAGTTCGCGTGGCCGGGCATGCCGATCGACGAGGTCCGCGGCGAGCGCGTGCTGACCGCGCTTGCGGGCGAGGGACTGCTTCGCCGCGAGCACATCCGTCAGCCGCCGCTGGCCTCGTACCACGCGATCTTGCGGGTCCACGCCGACGCGTACATCGAGTCGGCGCAGACCGCCGAGACCATGTCGCAGATCGTCGGCATGCCGGTGAGTGACCGCGACACCCAGCGCATCCTCGATCTCCAGCGGAGCATGACGGGCGGCACGATGCTCGCCACGGACATCGCGCTGTCGACCGGCGACCTGGCGATCAACCTCGGCGGCGGCTTTCACCACGCGCGGCCGACGGTCGGTCGCGGCTTCTGCGTGTTCAACGACGTCGCCGTGGCGATCGCCGAGCAGCGCGCGCTCGGCTTTCACGGCAAGGTCCTCGTCATCGACCTCGACATGCACGACGGCGACGGCACGCGTGCCATCTTCGCCGCCGACACCAGCGTCCACACCCTCTCGATCCACAACCGCGACTGGGACACCGCGCCCGCGCTCGAGTCGACCCGCGTCGCGCTCGGCGACGATGTCGACGACGCCACCTACCTCGATGCCGTGCGCACCCATGTCAGCGTGGCCCTGCGGCAGTTTCGTCCGAAGCTCGTGTACTTCCTCGCCGGCGTCGACGGGGCCGAGGACGACCCGCTCGGCGACTGGTCGCTGTCCGATGCCACCCTGCAGGCCCGCGACGAGGCGGTCTTCGAGCTGCTGCGCCACCTCGCCCCCGACGCCGCCGTCGTCGTCACCCTCGCCGGCGGCTACGGGCCCAACGCGTGGCGGCACTACGCGCGCAGCTTCGCGTGGCTGCAGAGCGGGCACCACGGCTTTCGCCCGCCGGCCACCGATGAGCTGACGCTGATGCGCGCGCGTCACCTCGCCAAACTTTTACGTGAGGAGGAGCTGACCGGGCGCAGCGCCGACGACCTCGGCTTGACCCTGGAGGACGTCATGCCCGGTTATGGTTCGCAGGAGTCGCGGCTGCTCGGTTACTACTCGCGCCAGGGCCTCGAGCTCGCGCTCGAGCGCCACGGCTTCCTCGACCGGCTGCGCGGCAAGGGCTTCAGGGCGCCGACGCTCGTCTGCGACTTCGACGACCCGAGCCGCCAGACGATCACCATCTTCAGCGACGCCGTGCGCAGCGAGCGGCTGGTCGAGCTCGTGTTGCACCGCGAGCGCCGCGTCGTCCCCGGCTTCGAGCTGCTGTCGGTCGACTGGATGCTCTTGCAAAATCCGCGCGACAGCTTCGGCGAGGCGCGCCCGCGCCTGCCCGGCCAGCAGCTGCCCGGCCTGGGGTTGTTCGAGGAGCTGGTCGCGCTGTTGGTCGTCGCCTGCGAGCGCGTCGGCCTCGCGGGGTTGCTGGTCACGCCGTCGCAGCTTCACCTTGCGTTGCAGTGGCAGCGTCGCCTCCGCTTCATCGCGCCCCGCGACGGCGCCCGACTGCGAGCCTTGCGCGAGGTCCTCGGCGGCATGTCACTCTCGGTGATGACGGCCACATTGCACGCGAGGCGCGTGATCGACCGGCGCACGGGTGCGCCTGTCGAATATCAGCCGGGCCCGATGGTCCTGCCTCTGTCCCCGGAGCTGCAAGCAGCGCTCGACAGCGAGGGTTACACGCAGGCGATGGACGACGTAGCCGACGAGTTTCAGTTCGAACTACGCGCCTAGACAGGAATCCCTACACGT
>JAYUXQ010001369.1:0-2461 GCA_043752905.1 Nannocystis sp.
GCCTTCAAGGCGCGCCTCGCCGACAACGTGGTCGCCGCGGCGCAGCGCATCCGCGGCGGGGGGGTGCCGTTTTACCTGGCCTTGCCGGACGCGATGTTCATCGGCCTGCTGACGCAGGCCTTCGAGGCCGCGGCGAGGGACCTCGAGGCCGGCGGGGCCCACACCTCCCGGCCTTGATGGCGGCTCTCGGGGCCGAGCGATCGAAGCAGGGCATCGCCGTCATCGACGTGCTAAAAGGCCTCGGCATCGGCTTCCAGGTCGTCAGCGACGACTTCGCGGTGCTGTTCGCCGACGACCTCGAGGCCCGGCTCGCGTGGGAGAGCGCGCGCAGCAGGCTCGCGTACGCGGGCGGGGCCTTGCTCGCGTCCGAGTACCTCGCGGCGCGCGAGGCCCTGGTCCGCGCGCAGGCCGAGGAGCTCGCCGCGCTGTCGCTGCGGGTGTTGCCGCTGTACCCCGGCGTCCTCGTGCTGCCGTTGGTGGGTCGGATCTCCGGTGACCGCGCGAACCAGATCACGCAGGTGTTGCTCGCGGAGATCGCCGACCTCGAGAGCGGCCTGCGCCACGCGTTGACGCGTCTCGGCGTCACGTGGGGGCCGCAGGCGGCGCGCTGATTCACCGATCCGCAGATCCGCGGTCGGGCAGTTTTGGGCCCTTGGCGGCCCGTGCATCGGCAGGCACTCTCGCTGTCTCGAAGTCCCATGCGATCGTCCTGCATCCTGGCCGTGTGTCTGTTCGCCGTGGCCTGTGGCGTCGAGGACGACGCGACGAGCGATGCGCCTGGCGGCGGTACTGCGGGCTCGACCGGCGCGGCGAGCTCGACCGGCGACGCCCCGGCGCTGACCTCGAGCACCGACCCTACAACCACGACGGGTGACCCGCACACCACCGCCCCGACGAGCGCGACCATCACCGACCCGACGAGCGCGACCAGCGAGCCCGGCTTTTGTGGCAACGGTGCGCTCGACGAGTACGAGTCGTGCGACGACGGGCCCTACAATGCCGATGACGCCGAGTGTACGACCGCGTGCCGATTCGCGGTATGCGGCGATGGCCTGCTGCACGCCGGCTTCGAGGCCTGCGACGACGGCAACACCTACAACACCGACGCGTGCCTCAACGGCTGCATCGTCGCCAGCTGCGGCGACGGCTTTCGCGGGCCGGGCGAGGCCTGCGACGACGGCAACGCGGTCGACGATGACGAGTGCCCCAACGACTGCAGCGGAGGCGGCTGCGGCGACGCCTTCGTGCAGGTCAGCGAGGAGTGCGACGACGGCAACCTCGAGTACGACGACGCCTGCCTCAACACGTGCATGCTGGCGACCTGCGGCGACGGCTTCACGCAGGCCGGGGTGGAGGAGTGTGACGACGCCAACGGCAACGACACCGACACATGCAGTAACAATTGCAAAAAGCCGACCTGCAGCGACGGCGCGCGCAACGGCTTCGAGACCGACATCGACTGCGGCGGCGTCTACTGCGATGGTTGCCTGCTCGGCGAGAAGTGCAACGGCAACCTCGACTGCGGCAATGGCATCTGCAAGAACAACGAGTGCGTGCCGCCGCTGCCGCTGACGCCGCCGGACTGCGGCGGCGCGAGCGTCGGGGTCGACCAGGCTTACGGCGCGGTCAAGCAGAGCTGCGGGTGCCACGGCGGCAACGCGGGCGGCCTGACCTTCAACAGCGCCCAGGATTTCAAGAACAACATGGTCGGCATGAACTCGCAGACCGCGGCGATGAAGATCGTCACGGCCGGCGACATCAATCAGAGCTACCTCATCTACAAGATCCTCAACCAGCAGAGCAAGGTCGTCGGCGGACGAGGTAACCAGATGCCGCTCGGCAAGTCGCTCAACGACGCCCAGAAGTGCCTGCTGATCAACTGGATCAAGAGCGGCGCGCAGTGACCGTGTCGCCGACGAGCGAAGAGGCCGGCAGCCTCGCGGCCGCCGACCTCCATCGGTGCACTCCCGGCGAGCTCAGGACTTGCCGCCCGTGAGCATCTCCTGCATGCCGGGGATGTCGCCGAGCAGCGGCATGAGGATGACCTCGATGCGGCGGTTTTTGGCCTTGTCCGCCTCGCTCTTGTTGTCGGTGATCGGGTCGAACTCGCCGTAACCGGCCGCGCCGATGTTCTTCGAGGTCATGCCCTGGCTGATGAGATACTGCACGACCTCGACGGCGCGCGCGGTCGAGAGGTCCCAGTTGTTTTTGAAGCGGGCCGTCTTGATCGGGACGTTGTCGGTGTGACCGGCGACCAGGAACTCGCGGTCGTTGAGCGACTTGAGCGCGGCGGCGAGGTTGGCCAGCGCGGTCTGACCCTCGGGCTTGAGCTCCGTCTTGCCGGAGTCGAACAGGATGCTGCTCGCCAGCTTGACGACGAGCCGACCCTTGCGAAACTCGACCTGGATCGTGCCGGCGTCGACGAGCGCCTTGAGCTTGCCGAACAGGTCTTTATAGACCT
>JAYUXQ010001370.1:0-2461 GCA_043752905.1 Nannocystis sp.
GGCGCGGGAGATCGTGGAGCTACTGCGCGTGCGTGGGCCATCGGTGTTTGCATTCGATGTAGCACCCAGCTGCGCATCGACGCCCCGAGGCGCCGCCGCGATGGGGCCGCAGTGGCGCTCCGACCCCAGCTGCGACGGTTTGGTGAAGGCAGTCCGCGAGGTCACGCGGTGACCCGCGACACAGTGCGGTATAGCCGCCCATCGATGGCAGGATCGGATCGCCGCTCGCCTCACGGCCCTGCGGGCCCGTACACGGCGGCGAGCCAGATCGCCAGCAGCACGTCGACGGCCCGGTCCTCCGCGATCGCCGGCGCGTGGCCGGCGAAGCTCGTGTGTAGCACGCGCTCGTTCATCCACGTCAACGCGATCGCCAGCTCGCGCGCCGGCAACCCGTCGGGGGCCGCGCCGCGGGCTCGCTCCGCCGCGATCGCGGCGGTCGTCTCCTTGACGAGGTCCTCCATCACGCGCGACCACAACGCGCGGACCTCGGGGTTGCTGACGCGAGCGTCGGCGCCGGCGACCGTCACGGCGCGGTGGGCCCGAAAGATCGCGTGGAACGCCTCGATCGCGGTCCGCCAGCCGCTCGCGGGGTCGCGGGCGATCGCCTGCAGCGCGTCGCCCCGGCCTGCCCGCGCCTGGGCGACCATGCGGTCGAGCAACGACAGCAGCACGGCGTCCTTCGATGGAAAATAGAAGTAAAAGGTCGGGCGCGAGATGCCGGCGCCGCGGGCGATGTCGTCGATCGAGACCTCATGCAGCGCGCGCTGTTCGAGCAGCCGCTCGAAGCTCTCGAGGATCGCGTGCTCACGGTCGTCGCCGGTCGCTCGCCGCACCCGTCGCGCGCGCGTCGGTCGCTCGTCTCGCGCGGGCATGTTTCTTAGCGACACTCGCTCGCGGCGAGGCGCCGTCCCAGCGCGACGACGGCCCGTTGATACAGCGCAGGGAACGCCCGCACGATCACATCGACGGCGCGGGCGTCGTTGCCGACGAGCACGCGCGGGCTGTCGCGCTCGACCCCGCGGAGGATCGTCGTCGCGGCCACCCCGGCGTCCATGCGCAGCAGCTTCTCGTTGTACGTACGCTGGCGGGCCTCGTCGGCGGCCGTGACCGGGAGCCCGGCCGCACGCGCGCGCGCCAGTGCGTTGGTCGCTATGTTGGTCTTGATCCCGCCGGGGTGCACGCAGGTGACGCGCACCGGGTGACCGGCCTCGAGCATCTCGATCCGCAGCGCCTCCGTGAAACCGCGGACCGCGAACTTCGAGGCGCAGTAGTGGCTGAGCTGGCCCTGTGCCATGTAGCCGTTGAGGCTCGATATGTTGATCACGTGGCCCTCGCCGGACGCGATCAGCAGCGGCAAGAACGCCTTGGTCCCGTGAATGACGCCCCAGAGGTTGACCGCGAGGACGCGCTCGTAATCCGCGTACTCCGACTCTAGCACCGTCCGCGAGAACGCGATGCCGGCGTTGTTGTACACCTGATGCACCGCCCCGAAGTGGGCCGCGACCGCGTCCGCGTGGGCGAGCACCGCGTCGCGTTGCCCGACGTCGATGCGCTCGCCGAACACCTCGACCCCGAGCTCGCGGGCCTGGCGGGTGGTCTCGGCGAGACCGGCGACGTCGATGTCCGAGAGGGCCAGCCGGGCGCCACGGCGGGCCAGCGCCAGCGCCAGCGCCCGCCCGATGCCCGATCCCGCGCCCGTCACCACTGCGACTCGATCGTGAAAGCTGCTCATCCGGGGCCACTTTGGGCCCGTCCCCGGGAGCTGTCAACACCGTGTTGACTAAATCTACACCGTGTCGAATAGTACCGGCGATGTCCGAACACCTCGACGTATTGATCGTCGGCGCCGGCCTGTCCGGCATCGGCGCCGCGTACCATCTTCAGGACAAATGCCCCGGCAAGCGCTACGCGCTGCTCGAGGCGCGCGCCGACCTCGGCGGGACCTGGGACCTGTTTCGTTACCCGGGCGTGCGCTCCGACTCGGACATGCACACGCTGGGCTACGCGTTTCGCCCGTGGACCGGCGCCAGGGCGATCGCCGACGGACCCGCGATCCTGCAATATCTCCGGGACACCGCGCAGACCTACGGCATCGACTCGCAGATCCGTTATCACCACCGCGTGATCGCGGCCTCGTGGTCGAGCGCCGAGGCCCGCTGGACCGTCGAGGTCGAGCGCACCGACACCGGCGAGACCCTGCAATTGACCTGCGGCTTCCTGCTCGGCTGCACCGGCTATTACCGCTACGACCACGGACATACCCCCGACTTCGCCGGCAGCGAGCGGTTCACCGGCAAGATCGTGCATCCGCAGCACTGGCCGGAGGACCTCGACTACGCGGGCAAGCGCGTCGTCATCATCGGCAGCGGCGCGACCGCCGTGACGCTGGTCCCGGCGCTCGCCAAAACCGCCGCGCACGTGACGATGCTGCAGCGCTCGCCGAGCTACATCACCAGCCTGC
>JAYUXQ010001371.1:0-2460 GCA_043752905.1 Nannocystis sp.
AAGTTGGGGAAGCGATAGCGGCCCGACAGCTGCGGCGGCGGGGCGGCGACCAGGGCAGGCACCGGCGGCGGACTCGCCGGGCGGACCGGCTCGGGCGGGAGGGGAGCGGGCGCGGTGAGGGCAGGGGCGGCTGGCGCGTCGGCGGTGACCTCGATCTCGACATCGTAGGTCTGCGCTGTGCGAGCGCGCAGCTCGTCGAGCACGACCCCGAGGTAGTGGTTCTCAAACCACTCCTTCATGAAGCGGTTGGGCGCGGTGAGGTGCAGCCGGGTGCCGTTGACTCGCCGGAGCGCGATCGGGCGCAGCCACAAGTCGTATGTCTGGGACCCGAGCCGCGGTTGCAGTCCTTGCAGTGCCTCGCTCCAAATATCGCTCATGAACCCTCCATCCACAGCCTCGAAAGGGCTGTGGGGAACTCGGAAAAGGACGGAATTACGACGAGTTGAGCGGCGCAATGCGGACGTTGTCCACACCCTGTGAGATCGCCCGAGGGGGGTCGGGGAGGCCTTGCAGGGAGGCAGAGAGCGCGCATGCGCCGCGGAACGAAAGTTGTAAGGCGCGCCGGGCGGCGCGGGGAGGAGGGTTCTACTCGGGAGGGTGCTTCGGGGACAAGACGCTGACGACAGGGAATTGCTAAGCGTCCGCGATCACAACAGGTTTTCGGGGGACGGGGGCCCGCGCCTCGCTCGAGAACGACCCCGAGACGGATGCGCGATCGAGCGATCCAGTTGTGATCACAGGACATTTTCGCGAGCTTCGGGTCAGGTTGCGCAGGCGGGGCGAGACCAAGCGGTTTTGCGCCGCTCCCGGGTCGCAAGGCGGCTTGTCGAGCCAGTTTGGGAGCCCGGGTGAAAGTCGTTTCCACAGATGGATGTAGGTGTGCCAACGAGAATGTCCACCGGCGTGTGGAAGGATCCATTGGCTGCTGGAGACAAGCGCCGCGGGACATCGTGCGCATGAGATGCCGTCGGAGCCACCCCATCAAGGGATGCGACGGGCATCGCCGCCGTGGGCGGTTGCGTTGACAGACCGGGGGCACGCTGGTATCGATCCGGCCCCTTTGCCGGGCCCGCGTCTGCGGCATCGCATTGCATCGAACCCGGCCCCACAGCTCACGGAATTCTCATGTCGAAGCGCACGTACCAGCCCCATAACCTGAGCCGCGCCCGTACCCACGGTTATCGCGCCCGCATGGCGACCCGCGGCGGCCGCAAGGTCCTCGCCGCCCGTCGTCGTCGCGGCCGTAAACGTTTGAGCGTGTCGATCGGCGGCAAATGAAGCCTGAAGGCTTCCCTGCTGCTGTCCGCGTAAGGAAGCGCAGGGAGTTTCTCGCCATTCAAGGCGCAGGTGCCAAACATCACCTGCGCCACTTTCTCGTGTTCGTGGTGCCACCAGCCGCAAAACCGGCGGTGGAGCCGGGCGACGGACGTACCGATGCCGTGCGCCTCGGCATCACCGTGACTCGCAAGGTCGGGTGCGCGGTCGTGCGAAATCGCATAAAACGCTACGTTCGGGAGGCATTCCGGCGCAAACGTGGCAGCTTTACACCCGGCTACGATATGGTCTGGGTCGCAAAGCAGAGCGCAGCGTCCGTCGGCTATGCCGAGGTCGTCGCCGCGATGGAATTGCTGGGCAAGCGCCCGCCGCTGGGAGCTTCGTGCTGAGCCGAGTCATGATCGCGTGCATCCGGGTGTATCAGCGGGTCCTGTCCCCGCTGCTCGGGCCGTGCTGTCGATTCACGCCGAGCTGCTCGCACTACGCCTGCGAATGTATTCGTGACCACGGTGCCCTGCGCGGCGGCTGGCTGACCCTTCGTCGGCTGCTGCGCTGTCATCCGTGGCACCCCGGGGGGCTCGACCTGCCGCCCGTGCTGCCCGAGGCCAGGACCTCGCAGCGGCGCCTGTCTCCGTCCGTGATGGACGCCCCCTCTTCTCTGGAGAACTGCTGAGTCGTGGATTTTCAGCGCCGTACCCTGTTGGCGATCGTCGTCTCCGTGTTGATCTGGATCGTCTACGCGAGTTACTTCGCGCCGCCGACGCCGGAGCCGAAGGCTGCGACCGCGAATACCTCCATCGCAGATGCCGGGGCTGATGGTGCCGGCGCGAAGGCCGACGCCCCGCGTGGCGCCGATGCCCAGGCCGACGCCGACGCCGCGCCGGACAGCAAGCCACACAACGAGACGCCGGCGCAGACGCACCGCCTCACGACGGAGCTGATCGCGCTCGACGTCGGCAATGTCGACGGCATCATTCGTCGCACCGAGCTGCTCAGCAAGCAGTTCGTGCGCGCCGACGGCATCGGCGACGACTTCCTGCACCTCGGCGGCGCCGACTCGCTGGCGATCAGCTTCGACGCCAACGAGACGGACTTCCGGATGCCGCGCAACGCCGGCTGGGAGGTCGTCGGCAAGACCGACACGACGTGGAGCCTGCGCTACAAGGACCTCGACGTGGAGGTGCT
>JAYUXQ010001372.1:0-6159 GCA_043752905.1 Nannocystis sp.
ATGCTGGCCGACACGATCCTCGAGGAGGACCAGCTGCCGCTGCTGCTGGCCGGCGTGTCGCACTGCTTTCGCACCGAGGCCGGCTCGGCCGGGCAGGAGTCGCGTGGCCTGTATCGCGTGCATCAGTTCACCAAGGTCGAGCTGTTCGCGTTCGTCTCGGCCGAGGACGACGCCAGCGAGGTGATGCACGCGAGGATCCTGGCGATCGAGGAGGAGATCTTTCAGGCCCTGGGGATCCCTTACCGCGTGCTGGATATCGCCAGCGGCGACCTCGGCGGGCCCGCGTACCGCAAGTTCGACCTCGAGGCCTGGATGCCCGGCCGCGGCGCCTACGGCGAGATCACGAGCACCAGCAACTGCACCGACTACCAGGCCCGCCGCCTCAAGATCCGCTACCGCCCGGCGGCCCCGGACGGCAGCAAGCAAAAGCCGAGGCACGTGCACATGCTCAACGGCACCGCCGTGGCATGCTCGCGCGCGCTGGTGGCGATCCTCGAGAACTATCAACAAAAGGACGGCACCGTGATCGTGCCGGAGGTGCTGCGCCCGATCGTCGGCAAGGACCGTATCACCGGCCGGGCGTAGGAGCGATGGCGACGCTGCAACTTCACGACCTGCTGACTCGCGAGAGTGAACAGGTCGAATGGAAGGAGGACGTCGCCGACTGGCGTGACGTCGTCAAGACCTGCGTCGCCTTCGCCAATGACATCGGTAATCTCGGCGGTGGCTACGTCGTCTGCGGCGCCCGGGAGACCAGGGACTCGCACGGCTTCCCCGATGTCGAGCCGGTTGGATTGACCAGCGCCCGCTTCAAAGAGGTCGAGGGTAAGGTACTTGATGCCTGTCATAAGCTCGTCTCGCCGCCGATCGTGCCGCAGGTGATCGAGCAGCCGGTCAGCGAGGAGCGACGCCTGTTGATCTTCACCGTGCCGGCGACGCGACATCCCCACGCGTACCGGGCCGACCCTACGGACAGTGGGGCTTACTACATTCGCCGCGGCCGCAGCACCGTCATGGCGCGTAACGGCCTGCTGTTACAGCTGCTCGAGCGAAAGGGAGCGGTCGCTCCATGGGACGAGCGACCGCAGCTGCGGGCCTCGGTCGACGACATCGACATGGGTGCCGCCCGGGAGCTGCTCCGACGCATGGGCATGCCGCCACGGACCGCCGAACAGCTGCTCGGCGAGCAACTCTCGCCGCTCGCGCCGAACCTGTCCGAGCGGGAGCCCCTGACCCTGACCCGGCGCCCCTCGAACGCAGCGCTCTTGATGTTCGGGGCGGAGCCGCAGCGCTTCGTCGGCAGCGCGGTGGTCGTGGTCTCCATGTACCCCGGGACGGATCGCAGCGAGCCGCACATGGAGCGGCACGAGCTGGTGGGGACCATCTTCGAGCAGGAGCGACGGATCCGCGAGCTGTTCCACGCCCAGAGCTTCGCCATCATCGACAAGACCCGCGTCGAGGCGAACGTCCAGAAGTACTCCGAGCGGGCGTTTCGCGAGGCCGTCGTCAACGCGCTCGTGCATCGCGACTATGAAGATCGCGAGCCGGTCCGGATCACATTCTTCGACGACCGGATCGAGATCCTGTCGCCGGGGTCGTTGCCGCGTGGCGTCGACAGCGAGCAATTCATCGGCGGTGTGGCCGACCCGCGGTGGCGCAACCGTTCACTCGCGTTCTTCTGCTATCGCCTCGATCTCGCCCAGGCCGAGGGTCAGGGCATCCGCACCATCATGCGCAGCATGAGAGAGGGAGGGTACCCGGAGCCCAGCTTTCGTGTCGGAGAGGTCACCGTGACCTGTGTATTGCCCGCCCACGCCCGACACGGCCTGGCACGGGCTGTCCTGGAGGCCGAGCGTGCTCTACTCGCGCGTGACTTCGGCGGCGCCGAACGGCGTCTACAGCAGATCCTTACGGGCAATCCGCATGATGAGCGTGCGCTTCGTCTACTCTGTGATGCATATCTGTTGTCACGCAGACCTGAGCGGTTATGGGAGGTAATTCTCCAGCGCGGCATCCAGGCTGAGAGCCTCAGCGCAGCCAATCAGGTCGCGTTCGCCGAGGTGCTGGGCGCCGTGACCGGAGACCCTGAGGTGGAGATCTATTGGCAGCGCCTGGTAGATCGAGCGATCCGCGGCCACTTGCAGTGGGCCGATCTTCGTCGGCTGGTGACCAGCATACTCGCGCGAGGACTGCCGGCCCGCGCGCTGCAACTGCTCGACCGAATGCTCGCTAAAGGAACGGTGGCGCAAGATCCGACGGGGTCGCCCGGCGACGTGGCGCTGCTGCGCGGACAGATCCTGGTGGCGGTCGCGCGACGCTGCGAGGAGACCGCCAAGACATCGGCTGAGTCCGAGATCGGCCGGCGAGCCCGGGAAGTCGGACGCCAATATCTCGAGGAGGCTCGTGACGAGTTTGGCCGGGCTCTGGAGCTCACGGCGGACCCGGCTCAGCGTCGCGCGATCCAGCGTGAGCTCGACGAGCTGCCGCGGGCATCGCGTCGCTCGCGTCCGGGCTGACGTCCCCACTGGGGCAGATCTGTGTCATAAGGGGGCCCGTCATGATGATCCTCGCGCACCGCGGCGCCAGCGATGGCCGCCTCGAGAACACCCTGCCGGCCTTCCTCCATGCGATCGAGCGCGGGGCCGATGGGGTCGAGCTCGACGTGCAGCTGAGCCGCGACGGCGAGGTCGTGGTGTTCCACGACGACGACCTGCTGCGCCTCGCCAACCGTCACGGCCGCATCGAGCACCTGCGCTGGGACGAGCTCTCGCAGGTGGTGTTGATGCGCGGCGGGAAGATCCCACGCTTCTCGGATCTGCTGGAGGTCTGGCCGACGGACCGCTGGCTCAACGTCGAGCTCAAGGCCGGCGGGGCGCAGGTCGCCCGCGAGACCGTGCGCCTGCTCGCCGGGCGCCCGCGCGTGCTGCTAAGCAGCTTCGATCCCCGCATGTTGCTGGCTGCGCGTGCGGCCGGCAGCGGCTACGAGCACGCGTTGCTGCTCGCGGCCGAGAGCCCGCCGTTTTTGCACGTCAAGGGCGCGCAGGCGTTCGGGTGCGCCGCGGTCCACCTCGACCACCGCCTGTGCACCGCGAGCACGATCCGCCGCTACCGCGACCAGGGCCTGCAGGTCGGCGTGTGGACGGTCAACGACCCGCAGCGCAAGCAGGTGGTCGCCGGCTGGGGCGTCGACCGCATCATCACGGACAGTCCGTGACGTGCACGCTGCGGCCGGTGAGGCGCCGCAGCAGCGCCCCGGCGAACGCCGTGAGGCCGATGAGCTCGAGGGTCTCCTCGCACCAGTCGATCAGGTAGTAGCCGAGGTTGTCCTCGCCGTGCTGCTCGGTCCACCAGCCGAGCGGTAGCTCGAGCAGGACAGCGCCGGTGACGTAGATGCCGCCGGCGATGACGAACGCGGCGGCGGTCTCCGGGGACAGCCGCCGCAGGAACCCGAGGAAGTACAGGCCGAGCGCGACGACGAGCGCGCTCGCGGGGATCACCCAGCCGAAGTGCAGCACGCCGGTGGTGTCGAACAGGCTGCCGAGCAATTCGTGAAAGCCGACCGCCTCGTCGATCGAGATGGCGAGGAAGCCGAACGCGAGTACGCGCCAGTGCGTGCGGTCGGCGGTCTCGCCCGCGGAGATCCACGCGAGCAGGCCGGCGCAGGCGAGCGGCAGGGCGCTCGCGTACCAGGAAGGCAGATTGCCCTCGTAGCTGAGTGACAGCAGCGAGACGAGCGGGTGGTCGCCGAGCGTGAGCCGCTCGCGGGTCAGCTCGGCGAGCAGGCCGGCGAGGCAGAAGCCCGCAGTGACGCGCGCGAGGACCCGGCGCAGCGCTGGCGCGTCCAGATTCATCGCGGACGTGTCAGGGTCCGACAGGTCAGAACGAGACGTCCAGGTAGAGGTTGGCGAGCAGGATGTTCTGCTTGTAGATGCCGTCGGCGTTGGCCTGCTTGGTCGGCGCCTGGAACTTGTTGAGGACGTTCTTGCCCCTGGTGTCGACCTTGAAGTAGGCGACGTCGGTGATGGTCAGGGCCATGGCGAACTGACGCACGATCTGCCAGCGAGCGCCGATGCTGGCGGACATCTTGTTCATGTCCATCAGGGCGGCGTCGAGGGTGGCCGGGCGTACGGCGCTGCTGTCGTAGCCAAGGCCCGCGTAGGCCTCGAGCTGCGGGACGAACCAGTACGAGGCGCCGAGGCGCACGCCGCCGGCGTCCTTCCAGAAGCGCGGCAGGTGCTGGATGACGCCCGCGGTGTCGTTGCCGTCCGCGGTGTTCTGGTCATCCTGGCCGAAGCCCTCGGGCTTGCTCAGGGCTGTGTCGGCGCCGGCGAAGTTGCACTTGCGGCCAGCGACGGAGGCATCGAGGACGCACTGCTTGTCGAACACCGACCAGCGGGTGTAGTCGCCGAACAGTCTGACCTCGAACTTGTCGCTGGGACGCATGCGAAAGCCGAGGCGGACGATGTCCGGAAAGGTCTGGGTCAGCTCGGCCGGGACGGCGACGGCGGGGCTGGTGGCGAGGGCGTTGCTCAGCGTGCCCTTGAGGGTCATGCCGCCGACGACGTTGGGCTGGCTGGTATACGAGGCGCCGATCCACAGGCGCTGTTGCCAGGTCCAGATCGCGCCGAGGCCGAAGCCGCCCTGCCAGCCCGAGGCCTTGAGCCAGCTGCGGCCCTCCTTGAGCGAGTTGAAGTTGGAGTCGATCAGGTCGTCGGTGCCGTCGGCGTTGCGAGCCCGGATCGTGTCGGCCTCGCTGCGGATCGCGCTGCCGGTGGCGCCGATGCTGAGGCCGATCTGCGGGATGTTGAAGGCGACCGCGCCGGTCAGGTACATCGAGCGGACCTTGCCGTCGATCGTGTACCAGCGCTGGACGCCGTCGTGCGCCCCCGGGTAGCTGGTGTTGTTGCTGTACTGCGAGTTCTGGCCCCACACCGCCTGGCCGCCGAACGGGAAGTAAGCCGCGACGCCGGCCGAGAAGATCTTGGTGCCGAAGTCCGAGCTGGCGCCGAGGAACGGGCTGACGAGCACGTTTTGCAGCTTCGCCGTGCCCGCGTTGGCCGACGCGAGGTCGCCGGGTGTGCCGGTGCCGAGGTTGCTGATCGCCGACGGGTCGCGCGTGTAGCTGGCCCACCGCGAGGCCAGGTTCATGTCGAGGAAGATGCGTGTGCCTCGCTTGAGCGCGATTCCCGCGGGATTGTAGTAGATGGCCGTCGGGTTGTCCGTGGTCGGATGCCCGTGCTCGCCGCCGAAGCGGGCCGCCGCCAGACCGGAGGCGCTCGCGGAGCCCGGAGCGAGGGCGACCACCCACGCGATGGCCGTGGTAGCGAGCGCCGTGGTAGCGAGCGCCGTGGTAGCGAGCGCCGTGGAGGTAGCGAGCGCCGTGGAGGTAGCGAGAGCGCCGAGAGACAGCGATGCACGACGCGTGCGGGAGCAAGCCAGTGAGCGAGCCATGGAGTCCTCGGGACGAGCGTGAGGGAGGGAGCGCGAGCGGCGAGAAAGGACGCTTGAGCGGGCGGGCCGGTGCACTCTACACTGGTTGCCAGTGCCGGCGTGCAACAAAGAGGAGGCGATCCCATGACCACGAAGCGTGCCCGTCAGGTCGAACCGCAGCGCCGTGCATGGCGTCCGTATGCCGCGCTGCTCGGCAAGTCTCTGGTGCCTCTCATGTTGGCGACCGCCTGCGGTCCGGACGCGGAGGGCAAGTTCGGGGACTTCGTCGAGCAGACCCGCGAGTCCGACGGCGCGACCTCGATGCCGATGACCAGCGCTCCGCTGACGACCGGCGACGAGAGCACCGGCGCGCCGACGACCACCGGCGACACGGATGGCGGGCCGCCGGCGGACATCAGCGGGGACTTCCTGCTGGCGGTGTCGACGACGGTCGACAAGAGCAAGCCGTTGCAGTTCATCGCGACCAACACGGTGGTGATGAACATGGACGGCACGCAGACGCTCGGGGTCTGCCTGCAGCCGTTGACGCTGGAACAGGGCAAGGTGACGGTGCCACGCCAGCCGGTCGGAGACCCGCTGTGCTTCACCGACCTGCCGATCGTCGACACGCAGTTCACGATCGACGCCGGCACGGTGATGGTGACCGGCATGGCCAACCCGATCACCGGGGCCAACATCGTCGCCAGCCTGAAGATGGCGGGCACGGTC
>JAYUXQ010001373.1:0-2457 GCA_043752905.1 Nannocystis sp.
GCCGAGGACGCGTCGCCGACCTTGCGCTGGCGCGTGCAGTGCCGGCAATACACCGGGCAGTTGTGCGTCACGTAGAGCAGCGCGCGATCGGGGTAACGATGCGAGAGCCCCGGCACCGGGCTGTGCTCCTCTTCAGCCAGGGGATCGACGAGGTCCCACGGGGTCGTGATCGTCTCGTCGATGTGCGGGACCGCCTGGCGCCGCACGGGGCACCCGGGGCCCTCGATCAGCGAGAGATAGTACGGCGTGATCGCGAACGGGAAGACCTCGGCGCGGGCCGTGATCCCGGCGCGCTCGTCGTCCGTCAGCGCGATCAACTCCGCGAGCACCGCGAGCGTGGTGACGCGGTTGCGCATCTGCCAGCGCCAGTCGGACCAGCTGTCCTCGGGGACATCCGCCCAGCGCGGGTGCCGGGGCGAGGTCGTCATCGTCGTCGCGGTCGTCGGAGGGGTGGTCATGCGGGCGGCGTAGTATGCCGCCGCGAGGGCATGAACGCGACCGCGACCACGAGGACCGCCGCGCCGATCAGCACCAGGGCGGCGCGCACGCCGACCACCCCGCCGCCGGTCTCGTCGCCGCCGACCGCGGCGGCGAAGCGGTCCGACCAGGTGCCGAGCGCGGCGAGGCCGAGCAGCGGCGCGAGCATCCAATAGGCGACGACGGTCGCCATCGCATAGGCGAACGCGAGGATCCAGCCGCGTTGCCGGCTGTCGAGGCCGGCGCCGGCGATCTGCACCGGCGCGGCCGCCTTGAGCACGCGGTCGGTGAACAGCGCGTCGCTCTTTTGTCGTACGCTGCCAAATAGCTCGATCTCCCGGTCGACGAAGCGCCGGAGCTCGCTGTGGCACAGGTCGTCCGCGGTGACCAGAGCGCGCAGCTCGGCCGGCAGCCAGGTCGCGCCCTCGGGATCACGCCGGAGCACGCTCGAGGGGATGTCGGCCTCCTCGAGGAAGCGCCGCAGGTCGAGGACACTGCGCAGGCGCGCGACCGAGGGCTGCGACTCAGGCATCGCCCTCTGCCTCGCCGGCATGAACAGCAGTCCCGGCAGTCCCGGCAGTCCCGGCGGTGCCGGCGGTGCCGGCGGTCCCGGCGGTCCCGGCGGTCCCGTTGTTGTCACCCCAGCCGTGCAGGTTCTCCCGCAAGATCCGCTTGGCGCGGTGGAGGTGGGTCTTCACGGTGCCGAGCGGCAGGTCGAGGATCTCGGCGATCTCGGGGTACGAGACGTCCTCGAGGTAATACAACATGACGACTGCGCGGTAGCGATCCGGCAGCGCACCGATCGCGACGTCGAGGTCACGTCGCAGGTCCGAGCGGTTGGCGCTGAGCGCGGTCTCGGGGGCCATCGCGCCCGACTCGAAGCCCTCGGGCAACGCCGCCAGCTCGCGCACCCGCGTGCGATGGTTGAGGTACACGTTGTAGGCGATCCGGTACAGCCAGGTCGAGAAGCGGGCCCGACCCTCGAAGCCGGCCAGGCCCCGATAGGCGCGCAGGAACACCTCCTGCGCGAGGTCGTCGGCGAGGGTGCGGTCACCGGCGAGGCGGAGCAGCAGCCCCCGGACCTTGCCCTGATGCCGGCGCAGCAGCTCGGCGAAGGCCTTCTCGCCCTGGACCTGGCCCGCGCGTGCGACCAGGTCCTCGTCGGTACAGTCGACGAGGGACGGCACCTTGCTGGTGCGACCGAAGCCGAACCACGCCAGCGCTGAAGTGGCCAGCGCCGAGGTGGCCGAGGACGTCAGGGCCGATGCAGCGTTCGACTTGCTCATGAACTCTTTTTCCCCCGCACGGCGCACGCGTACGAGACCAGGTAGCCGAGGCCGATAAACCCGGGGATGAGCCCCACGGGTCCGAGGCCCTGCACGCCGTGCGACCACCCGCTTGCGACGAGCGAGGCGCACAGGAGGCCCAGGCCGGTGAACACCAGCACGATGCCGCGGCGCAGGTCGTTGCCGGCCGCCGAGGGGAACAGGGTCGGCGGAGGATTCATTCCCTTTTCGATGTACTGGCGGGCCAGCTCGAGCCGATTTTGTTCGCTGCTCTGGCGGATGCGGACCACCGCGATGACGGCGATGACCAGCAGCGCCAGGAAGGCGACATCGAGCACCAGCGACCCGCCACTGGCACAGTCGTTGGCCGCGGCGAGCGTCGGATCGACCCCACCCCAGAACGACCCGAGCAGCCCGACCTCGGAGAGGCAACCGCGGATCGACCCCGCGACGTCGCCGACCAGGTCCGTGACGTGCAGCCCACCCCAGTCGTCGAGCTTGAGCTGTAGATTCGGCAGCGCGGCGTGAGCCTCGGACGTGATCCCGAGCGAGGCCGCGACAACGAGCATGACAGACTTCTTGAGGAGATCGGGCATGAGGGCGCGCCAGCGTGGGACCCGACGAGTGTCTTCGCGGTTTCGCAGACTGACAAGTCCATGACAGATCATGAACGCGCGCGAAACCGCGTCCATAA
>JAYUXQ010001374.1:0-6152 GCA_043752905.1 Nannocystis sp.
CTGCGGGTGGTCGTCAGCCAGCCGGATCGCCCGGCCGGTCGCGGCCGCAAGCTGGTCGCGCCCGCGGTCAAGGAGGCCGCGGAGGCGCTCGGCGTGCCGGTGCTGCAGCCGCTCAAGGTCCGCGATGGGACGCTCGCGGCGGCGCTGCGGGAGCACGCGCTCGACGTCATCGTCGTCACTGCATATGGGAGGATCTTGCCGCGCGAGATCCTCGAGCTGCCGCGGCTCGGCTGCATCAATGTGCATGCGTCGCTGCTGCCGCGCTGGCGCGGCGCGGCGCCGATCCAGCGGGCGGTACTCGCTGGCGACCGCGAGACCGGCGTGGCGATCATGCAGATGGAGGAGGGCCTCGACACCGGGCCGGTCCACCGCGTGCTGTCGACCCCGATCGGCCCGCAGGAGACCAGCGGCGAGCTGTTCGACCGCCTCGCCCCGCTCGGAGGGCGACTGCTCGAGCAGTTCCTGCGCGAGTTGCCGGACGTGCCCCCTCCGACGGCGCAGGACGAGCGCGAGGTGGTGCTCGCGCCGATGCTCGCCAAGGCCGAGGGCCTGACCCGATGGACATGTCCTTCGGAGCAGGTCGTCGATCACGTGCGCGGCATGGACCCGTGGCCCGGCGCGTTCACGGGCCGGGGCTCGCAGGTGCTCAAGCTGTTCCGCGCGCGGCCCTCGACCCACGCGCGCCCGGACGGCGCGACCGCGGGTCAGGTGCTGGCGGTCGACCGCGCGGGCATGCACGTCGCATGCGGTGGTGGTGGCGAGGGTGTCGTGTGCGTGGCGGAGGTGCAGGTGGTCGGCGGCAAGCGCATGCCGGCGCAGGCCTACGCGGCGGGCAAGCCGTTCGCGCCGGACGAGTCGCTGGTCGACCCGCCGGTCCAGAACCACGCCGAGTGAGCGAGTGACCGCGCTCAGAGCTTGAGCGGGAGCCCCGGGTGCCAGACGGGGCGGTCGCCGCGGGCGGCCTCCATTGCGGCCATCGTGTGCAGGGCGCCGAGGCCACAGCGCACGCAGGCCAGTTCGGCGGCGTCTTTTTGTACGGGGGTGATGAACACGTTGTCTGTCCGCGTCGCGTAGATCGCACAGACAGCGCCGGCCGCGAACCCACGAAAGCTGGCGAGGGTCAGCAGCGTCGAGGTCTCCATCTCGAGGTTCTTGACGCCCTGCGCGGCGAGTCGCGCGACGATCTCTGGCTCGCGCGGCATGAAGCCGGGCACGCGGCGGCCCTGCGCGCCGTAGAAGCCGGGAGCGGTGGCGGTGACGCCGACGTGATAGCGCTGCCCGATCGCCTCGGCGGCGCCAGCGAGGGCGAGGACCGCTTGGGCGTCGGCGACCGCGGGGTAGCCGTTGTCGACGAAGTACTGGGTCGTGTTCTCGAGGCGTAGCGCGCCGGTGGTGACGACGAGGTCGCCGAGCGCGATGTCCGGCTGGAGCGCGCCGGAGCTGCCGCAGCGGATCATGACGGGGTTGTCGACCACCTGGCACAGCTCGACGACTGCGATCTCCGTCGCGCCGGTGCCCATGCCGGTGCCCATCACCGTGACGCGCAGGCCCTGGTGTTCGCCGGTGTAGCTGACGTACTCGCGGTTGCGGCGCTCGAGCTCGATGCGGTCGAACATGCCGGCCACGCGGGTGGCCCGCGCCGGGTCGCCGACCAGCATGATGTGGCGCGCGACCTCGCCGGGCGCGAGCCCGATGTGATACTGGCGGCCGTCGGCGTCACGGACTCGCTCGGCGGATTCAAGACCTTGCTGCATTAGTAACCTGTACTTTCAGACATGTTCGAGGGGACAGCCGTATCCCAGCCGGCGAGGATCTCGCGCGAGGCGCTGGCGCCGAGGCGGGTCGCGCCCGCGGCGAGCATGGCCCGCGCGGTCGCGGCGTCGCCGATGCCCCCGGACGCCTTGACGCCGATGTTCGGCCCGACCGCGGCGCGCATGCGGGCGACGGCCTCGACGGTCGCGCCGCCGGGACCGAAGCCGGTCGAGGTCTTTACGAAGTGGGCGCCGGCCGCGACGGACAGACGGCAGGCGAGGTCGATCTCCTCCGGGGTGAGGAGCGCGGTCTCGAGGATTACTTTAATGAGTCGGCCCTGCGCGGCGGCGACGACCCCGGCGAGGTCGGCGACGACCTCCGTGTGGGCACCGTCGCGGAGCAAGCCCAGCGCGATGACGACGTCGAGCTCGTCAGCGCCGTCGGCCACCGCCAGCTCCGCGGCCTTCATCCTGGTCGCCGCGCGATCGGCCCCGAGCGGGAAGCCGATCACCGTGCACACTTTTACCTGGCCTTCGAGACAGGCGCGCGCCAGCGGGACCCGCACCGGTTGCACGCACACGCTGGCGAAGCGGTGCTCGCGGGCCTCGGCGCACAGCGCCTCGATGTCGAGGCGCGTCGCGGTCGCCCGCAGCAGGGTGTGGTCAATGCGCGCGGCGAGCTCGGCGCGCGTCAGCATGAGACCCCCCGGCGCGCGACGAGGCGAGGGCCCGGCCCTGCAATGCACGCGCTCGGTCGATCACCGAACATCCGGCGACTCAGTTATAGAGGCAGTCGTTGAGCTGCTTCTCGACGTCGTTCGGCAGGTCAGGACACTGCTTGTACTCGTCGTCGAGGGCGTCGTAACAGTCGGTGCGGCTCGTATCGGTGCAGGTCAGCGCGTTGAGGCAGGTCGAGCTGCGGGCGTAGGCGTCGGCGCGGCAGTCGAGGACAGCGCTGTAGTCGACCACGGCGTCGCCGAACAGGCCCTCGACGCAGCCGCGCTCGGCGGAGTTGGCGGGCAGGTCGGAGAGGCAGGCCTCCTTGGACTTGTAGGGCGTCTTGCCGGCGAACAGGAGGGCGAGGCTGTTGTACTCACACTCACAGACGCTGCGAGCGTAGCGGTCGGCGCTGTCGATGTACGCGCCGACCGACTCGGGCTCGCCACCGCCGCATGAAACGGTGGTTACGGAGGCCACGGAGACGAGCGCGACGAGGAGCGAGGAGAGCAGGGCGAGACGCGGGCGGTGAGTCATGGTGGATCTCCGGGCACGGGCGCCCGGCAGGACGATAACAGCGGCGGGCGCGAGCGACAACGCCCGACGTGGCGGATGTCTGGGCAGGCCGGGGTCATCGCGCGGGGGTGCGCGCGGGGGTGCGAAGGCGGCTACGATGTCGCCCGTGGTCTCGGCGTGGTTCTCGGCCTTCGTGTTCACCCAGGCCTTCGAGGTCCCGATCTACCTCGTGGCGCTGCGCCGCCGCGCGGACGCGCGAGGAGTCTTGTTGCCGCCGGAGTCCCTGCGCTGGCGCCTCGGCTTCGCGTTTCTGGCGTCGATGGCGACGCACCCCTACGTGTGGTTCGTGATCCCGACGCTGTTCTCGTCGCGGCTGTGGTTCGCCGCGGCGACCGCCTGGCCGGCGCTGGAGCCGTGGCGCCACGCGCTGTTCTTCGTCACGGCCGAGGCCTTCGCGGTGCTCGCCGAGGGCTTGCTCATGCGCGCGCTGCGGGTGCCCCGACCCCTGTTGTGGGCGCTCGTCGCCAACGCCACGAGCGCGGGCCTGGGCATGCTGACGCGCGCGCTCACGGGCTGGCCCTGAGGACAGGTGCGCCGCGACCCGGGGTTCACATGCGCCGCGGCACTGGAATTCCCAGCAGCCCGAGCGCGTGCTGCATCGCCTTCACGGTCGCGGTGACCAGCAACAGGCGCCGCTGCAGGACGGCCCCCTCGCTGGGCTTGACGGGGCAGGTGGCATTGAAGCGGTTGAAGGTCTGCGCCAGGTCGAACAGGTAGGTGCACAGCTGGGCCGGACGCAGCTGCGAGGCGGCGCCGCGGATCGCCGCGGGCATGCCGTCGAGCGCGAGGAGCAGCGCGCGCTCGCTGGGGTCGGGCTCGGGCCACGCGCTCGTCGTCTCACCGGCGAGCACGGCGGGGTCGAGGAGCTTGTCGACCTCGGCGCACTTGTTGAGGATCGACCGGGCGCGGGCCGCCGTGTACTGCAAATACGGCCCGGTGTTGCCGGTGAGCTCGAGCCACGCGGCCATGTCGAACACGATCTTCTGGTTCACGTCGCGCGCGAGCATTCCATACTTGATCGCGCCGAGCGCGATCGCGTGGGCCGTCTCGACGATCTCCTCCTCGGTCCAGGTATCTTTAAAATTGTCGAGGTACGCGCGGCGGATATGATCGGTCATCTGCTGGCGCAGGCTGCGAAACAGCACCACATTGCCCCTGCGGGTCGCCATGGGCCCATCCGGCAGCTCGACCATTTCATAGGGCACGTGCTGGCAGCGCTCGGCCTGCGTGAAGCCCATCTTTTTTAAAGTCAGGAACACGTGACGGAAGTGGTCGCTCTGGCGCACGTCGACGACGTAGATCGATCGGTCGATGCGGTACTCCTCGAACTTCAGGCGCGCGAGGGCGAGGTCCTTGGTCGCGTACAGGCCGGTGCCGTCGCGCTTGCGCAGCATGAAGAAGGGCATGTGCTTGACCTCGTCATTGAAAATGCCGATGGCGCCCTCGCTGACGGTGAAAACGCCGCTCTCGAGAAACTCCTCGACCAGCTTGAGGCCGGGCTCGTCGACCTCGCTCTCGAAGAATATGCGGTCGAACTTCACGCCGCACCACGCGTAGATCTCGGCGAAGTCGTCGAGCGACCACTGCCGCGTCTGGTCCCACACTTTTTGGAGCGCGGGCTCGCGGGCTTCGAGTTTTTGTAAGATCTCCGTCGTGCGGGCCTTGGCGGCGGCGAGCGACGCGGCCGCGGTGGTGTCGCCGGCCCTGGCCTGCTCGTCCCACACCTCGAGCTGGTTGCTCGCGGCCGCGTACAGTTCACCGAGCCACTCGCCGCGGTGCGAGGCCGGAGGTGTGCGGTCGGTCAGGTGGTCGAGGTACCACCACAGGCACTTGGCGATGTGGGCCCCGACGTCACCGAGGTAGTTGACGGCGATGACCTCGTCGCCGTCGGCGCGGAGCAGTCGCACGAGCGCGTCGCCGAGGCACAGGTTGCGCAGGTGGCCGACGTGGAACGCCTTGTGGGTGTTCGGCTGCGAGTACTCGATCATCACCCGCGTGCCGCTCGGGGCCGGCGCGTGGGTCTCACCGCGGGCCAGCGGCGGCAGCACGAGCGCGCTGGCGTGGCCGAGGTCGAGGCGCAGGTTGACGTACGGCCCGGCCGCGGTCGCCTGTGCGATCAGGCCGGCCGGCTCCGCGGCCAGCTTCGCGGCCAGATCCGCGGCGATCTGCGGCGGGCCCTTGCGCAGCGCCTTGGCCAGCTTGAAGCACGGGAACGCGAGGTCGCCCATCGCGGGGTCGGGCGGCGTCGTGAAGGCCGACGCGACATCGGCGAGGGTCAGACCGGCGGCCTCGGGGAGGACGGGGTGCAGCGCGCGAGCGGTGGCGGCGGCGAGCGAGGCGTCGTGCATGGGCCGGGGAGGGTAGCCCGGGCGCGCGCGCGCGGGCAATGCCGTGCTACAACCGCCGCCGTGGGGAACCTCTACGGCATCGTCGCTTTTGCGCTGCTCTGGCTGTTTCTGGCGAGCTTCTTCTTCACGCTGTTTCGGGCGCTGCTACGCCAGTCGAAGCGCCGCCGCCGTGGCGAGGGCGCCGACTGGGAGCACGGGCTATAGGCCTGTGCCTGGACGCGAGGGTCAGGCGGGCGCCTTGCCGGCGGCGATCCAGCGGTTGGTGAACTCGGCGCCGGTGCCCCAGCCCTCGGTCATTTGCTTCTCCATGCCGGACTCCATCATGCCGCCCATGCCGAAGATCTTGGCCTCGACCTCGGCGTCGCCGATGCGACGGATGCGGTCGGTGCCGATCGGCTCGACGCGCATCACGCCCTCGTTGCGGGTCTTGTCGGTGAAGGTGCTGAGGCTGATCTTCCAGCGCAGGGTCTGGGTCTCGCGGTCGAAGCGGGCCTCCTCGGTGTAGCTGAAGTTGTCGCCGATGATCTTCTGCACCGCGGCGGGCGCGGAGATCCGTGGCTTGCCGGTGGTGACCCGCACGATCTCGCGGTCGTTCTCCTCGAACTTCACGATCTTGAAGTCGTCGACCTTGATCGCCTCGCGCAGCAGCGCCTCGGTGAAGACAGGGTCGAAGTACAGCTTCCAGAACACCTCGGGGGAGCAGTTGATCTCGTGAGACAGGTGGACTTTCTTCATGGCGCGGCCGCGAGGATAGCGGATC
>JAYUXQ010001375.1:0-2453 GCA_043752905.1 Nannocystis sp.
TTCATCGGCCTCTGCCTCGCCTCGCTCGCCGCCTGCGGGGACAGCGGCGCCGCCTCGACCGCGAGCGGCAGCACCACCGACGCGACCACCTCGACCACCTCGACCACCGCAACCACCTCGACCACCACCGACGTCACGGGCGAGCCCGTCACCTCTGCGCCCACGACCGGTGAAACCACCACCGGCGACACCACGGGTGCCAGCGCGTCCGGCGACCCCACCTCGTCCCCGTCACAAACCCCGACCGGCACCACCGACACCGGCGACACCGGCGACGACACGACCACCGGCGCCACGAGCCCGCTCAAGATCGCGGTCGTCGACGCCTATCTGCTCGCCGACTGCACGCAGCCGACCCCGGACCCGGTCGAGGGTGGCTGGTACGTCGAGTTCGACAATTTCGCGAACCAGGAGGACACCGCCGCGATCCTGAAGTCGGCCTCGCTCTCGCTGCTCGCCGCCGACCCGCCGGTGCTCGAGCCGATCACCGTGCAGCCGACCGAGAGCGGCCCGATCACCGCCGGCGAGCAGGTCAGTCAGGAGATGATCAAGCTCCCCGGCGACATGCACAGCGCCTGCGATCACTGCGACGAGTTCTACCTGCTCGTGCTCGAGTACGACGAGGCCGGCGTCAGTCACCACGTCGAGGAGGAGGTCACGGTCGTGTGCGGATGACCCGGACAGCCGACGGCGGCGTCGGTCAAGGGCGCCTCGGCGCCTGGCGACGGCGCAGCACGGGAGCTGTCGGCGGATACGGGCTACCGCATCACGGACCCGTCGCCCCTTACTCCGCGATCTCGAGGATATCCAGGATCCCCGCGATCCTCGTGCCCGTCCTCGTCGGCCAGGTGTGGCGACGTCGGTCATCGACGCCGCGCGATAGATGACCCATCACGAGAACGCGGCGTGGTGGCATCCCGATATCGTAGTCCAGCTCAGCCGCCAGACCAGCGACCGAGCTCGTTCACGTAGTCCGCCAGCTCTTCGATGGTCATCGCATCCGGCAAGCTGACGTAGTACACGCGCTCCCAGCGCGCTTGCTGTTCCTGCGTCGTGTGGAGGCTGCCCTGGTCCGAGGTGTCTGCAAGGGACGCCAGTTTTGCGAGGTCGAACGGTTCCTTGCCGCGCGCAGCCGCGTCGGCCTTCTTGCGATCGAGCAGCTCGGCCTCGTTCTGGTTGTCGCGTTGCTTGATGGACTCGAACAGGTCCATCGCGTCTTTACCGGTGATCGTCATGAGGATCTCTAGGGGGTTGGGGGCGGCGTGACCGGTGACGTTGCGGGCGCCTTGGGCTGGATGGCCGCCACGTCCGTGGCGCCAGAAAATCCAGAAGACCCTGAACTTGGGAGCGACCCAGGCGACAAGCGTCCGCCCGCGATGGCCTTGCTCAGCTCGTGGACCATCCGCTTCCCGCCGCGGCCGGCCATCCGGGTTCGAGCACGAAGGGGTAGCTTCGGGGGAACGTCGACTTTGTCAAGTCGGCCACCGTGGGTGGGCGCGTCGATCACGGGGCGCGTCGTGGCGGCGCTGCCCGGTCGATCAATCGCACGTCGCCGCAGCCGCGGGCCACGGCCGCGGCCACGACGCGCCACGGGCTGTCGCGGCGAGCGGTGACCAGCAGGCGGGCGTCGCCGAGCTCCGTGCCGGCGGGCACCGGGACCTTCGGCGAGCGCATCCGCGACAGCGTCGTCTGCTCGCCGTCGACGCGCGCGAGGTACGTATCGAGGTCGTCGGGCTGGCCCGGGTCCTGCGTGGACGGCTCGATGGCGAGTTGACGCAGCGTCGCCGCTTCACCGGCGAGGACGAGGATCGAGAGGGGCGGCCGCGCGGGCGCCTGGACGGCCGCGAAGATCGGCGCGAGCTCGGCGAGGGTCATGCGCTGGTCGAACGCGAGGCCGATCTTGACCGGGAATTCACTGTCCCGGGTGAGGTCGGCGACCGCGGTGCGAAGCGCCGAAGAGTCCGTCATGCGCACACCATCGAGGGCGATCCCCGCCGCGCTCACCGCGACGAAGTGCTCCGGGTACACGCCTTCACAGGAGGTCGTCACGCGGGGCAGTTGCGGCACGACGGCGGCGCGCAGCCGATCGCTATGGGCACACAGCACAGGATCCCCGGCCGCGCACGGACCCTCGAGTACGCGGATCGCGTCGTCGGTCCGCCACAGCTCGACGAGGCCCTCGGCGACGAGCGTGGTCGCGCCGCGGCGCAATGCGGGGGCCTGGTCCGCGAGCGACGGGCAGGCGAGCGCCCGGTCGAGGCCGGCGAGGCCGGCGAGCACGTCCTCGACGGGCCGCGCGCCGGTGGGGGGGCGACAGCTCGAGCGCCCGGCGCAGTGCGACCGCATGGGCCCCGCCGCAGGTCGGATCGGCGGGCGCAGGCGGGTCGGGCCAGCGCAGGGCCGAGAGGTCGAGGGCGCGCAGCGGCGCGTCGCCGCTGGCGAGCACGAGCTCG
>JAYUXQ010001376.1:0-2453 GCA_043752905.1 Nannocystis sp.
CGGGTTCAACGAGCAGTCGGGCTCGGTGCCGGGGTAAATGCGGATGTACGCCTCGTCGTTGTAGACAACCTCGGTGCGGCCGTCGCCGTCGAAGTCGAACACCGACGAGCCCGTGACCTGCGACGAGTCGTCTTCGGTCGCCGCGGTCCATAGCTGCGACATCTTGTTGGTCTTGGCGTCGAACTGGAACACGGCGCAGCGCGCCGAGCCAGCGACGCCGATGTCGCGCAGGCCGTCGCCATCGAAGTCGGCGACGTTGGGCGGGCCGCCGGTGCCCCCGTTGGGGATGTTGGCGGTCGCGCGGGTGACACCGGTCAGGCCGTTGAGGATGAGGACCTTGCCCATTGTGACGAGCACGACCTCGGGCTGGCCGTCGGGGTCGAAGTCGGCGACGCCGCAGAAGCCGTCGGTGGCGGCGTTGGTCCACAGCACGGCGCCTTTGAAGTCGTTGCCGGCGACGGTGCCGGTCGTCTTGTACGCCGTGCGCCCGCCGATCAGTTCGGGCCGCCCGTCGCCGTCGAGGTCGGCGGCGCACGAGATCGGTCCCTGTCCGTTGCGGCCGATCCCGACTGCGCCCTCGTACACCTTCTTGCCGGCGTTGCTGAAGATCGCGGCGCCGAAGATGATCTCCGGGCTGCCCTCGCCGTCCATGTCGGCGATCGCAACCGAACCACTGCTGTCGGCGCCGGTGTATGGGTCGGACTTCCACAGCGGCGTACCGTCGCCCTTGAACGCGAGGATCCGCTTGCCCTCGCCGTCCGCGAGGATCTCGGGCGGGCCGTCGCCGTCGATGTCGCCGACCGCGAGGTTCGAGGTGCTGTTGGTGCGATACGCCGGGTCGCTGATCGTCCACAGCTTCTCGCCGGTGTCGCCGCGGATCGCACGCACGACGCCGTCCGCGCCCGCGTTGGGGCCGGTGTACGTGTTGAAGATGATGTCCGGCACGCAATTGTCATCGATGTCAACGACCACCGGGATCGCCGAGGACTGATAATGGTTGGGCATGTCGTCGGCGCCGGGGAACCAGTGCTTCCAGGTCGGCGTGCACACCTTGGCCGTGCATACCTCGGCGACCTGACAGTCGGTGTCCTTCACGCAGGCGATCACCTTGCGCCTGCCCCACGTGAACAGCGGCTCGGGCTTGAACACGTTCGGCGGCGGGACGTATTGACAGGTCGGGTCGGCCTTCGAGGGCAAGCACAGCTCTTGCTGCGGGTCGCACACGAAGCCGTCGCCGCAGGCGTTCTGCAGCGGCTTGGTCGCGCACACCTGCTCGTCGCAGGCCGGACCTGGCGTCACGCACTCGCCGAGGTAACACAGGTCGTCCGCGTCGCAGCACTCCTTGGCGTCGCCGCACGGCGGCGGGCCGCCGCAGTCGGGTACGCACTCGCCGTTGTCACACAAGTCGCCCGCGCCGCAGCACTTGCCCGCGCACTTCATCTCCTCGGCGCACACGCCCCCGCCGGTGGTGTCCGTGGTCGTGCCGCCGCTGGTCTGGCTGGTGCCGGTGGTCGGCCCTGTGCCCTGGGTGGTGTCACCGCTGCCGGTGCCGGTGAGCGAGTCGGAGCCCGAGCCGGCCTCGGTCATGGTGCCGGCCTGCGTCGGCGTGCTGTCGCCGGTGCCGCTCGAGCCGGAGCCGGTGGGTTCGCCCGAGATGCTGGTCGGGGACGAGCCGGCGGTGCTGTCGGCCGACTCGCTGGTACGGCCGCCGTCGTCGCTACAGCCGGCGATCATGAGGAGCAGCGCGAGGCTGGGGCAGGTCAGACGACGCAATGAGGTCGACATGTAGACCAGGCATCATAACGAAACGCCGCGGGCGAAGGCGTCACCATACGAGCGTTCGCAAATGCACGCTCGACATGAGGCCTGCTGGCCCGGATCCCGCCTACCTGTCCGATCGGACAGGGTCTCTCACTCGTACTCGACGACCCGCTTCTTACGCAGCTCGACGATCATGCGGGTGAGCTCGAGGTCGTCGCCGGGGTAGGTGTCGAGCACGTAGGCCCAGCCGCGGCCCTCGGCGAGGTCCTGGACGACGTCGATCTGCTCCGGCTTGAGCGTGTGCCAGCGGACCGGGCCAGGCGCGACGAGCGTGACCTCGCTGGTGTAGCGCGGCACCGGCGTGCGCTCCGAGAGGTGCATGATCTCGTCCTGTTGGCGGGCGGACTCCATCAGCACGTGCTCGATCGAGGCGACGACCCGCTCGTCGCCGGTCTCGCCGCTGGCGTTCTCGAGCGAGAAGGTGCCCTTGGTCCAGCCGAGCATGCGCATCACGGCCTTGTCCGGCTTGAGGCCCGGCGCGCTGCCCTCGAGGCTGGCGTTGGTGATGAAGCCGTCGCGCATGAACACGCGGCCGACGCGGCTGGTCTCGCCGTCGCGGACCTGCAGGTTACCGGACTTGCGAGAGGCGGCGAGGAACTGCAGCACCCCGGCGAGCGGGATCTCCTCGATGC
>JAYUXQ010001377.1:0-2452 GCA_043752905.1 Nannocystis sp.
GAGAAGCAGCCGCCGGTGCCCTCGGCCTCGGCCGAGCCCTCGCAGCCGTCGCCCGTGCACTTGCCCTCGAACTCGATCTTCACCGCGATCGCCAGCTCGGCGAGCAGCTCGTCGGCGCAGGCCTGGAGCTCGCTGGCGGCGAGGAACTGGCCGTCGCAGAACAGCGCGCCGCCGGTGGTGTCGCAGTCCTCCTTGCACTGCTGGACCATCTCGGTCTTGCAGACGGTGAACTCCTTCTCCTGGCAGGTGATCTGGCATCCGCTGCTGGCGCGGGCCGTGCACGAGCCCTCGCAGGCGACGGTGCAGCGCGGCTCACAGGTGGGCGACTCGTCGGTCGCGGTGCGCTTCTCACAGACCTCGCCGCAGTTCTGTGCGCACGAGGAGCGACACTCGCCCTTGCTGCCGGCCGCGTCGGCGCAGTTGTTGCTGCAGTCCTGCTGGCAGCTCGACATGCACATGCCGTGGGCGTTCGCGGGCTCCTCCGAGTCCTCGAGGGTCTCGCAGGTCGGGGTGAGGTTGGTCGTGCAGGTGCTGACGCAGGAGACATCGGCGACCGCGGTACACTCGGTCTCGCAGTCGGTGTACAGGCGCGCGGCGCACGAGGTCTCCATCGCCACGTCCTCGCACGTGGTGGTGCAGGTCTCCGTGGTCCGGAACTCGCACTGGGCGCTGACCGAGAGGAACATGCCTCCGCAGGCGGCGAGGTCGGCACGCGCGACCGAGGGGATGGACATAAGCAGGCCGGCAGCCGCGATGGATAACAAGATCTGGGTGTGCTTCGACATCAAGGGTTCCTCCAGTAAGCGCGGCATCGCGGCGAATGAACCATCGGACATGTTCGAAAGAACCCGTCCCGAAGTCCATCCGGCGCGTCGCCGGTGGTGCAGAGGAACTATTGGGTCGATTAACTGGGGGGCCAGGGCGACAGCGGGAGAGGTCTCTGGAACCCCGGGCCTGTGGAGGCCGCAGAACGCTGGTCAGGGGCCCTTAGGGGTCAGTCACCGAACGTTTGCGCGCCCGGCTTTATTTTCCGGGGCGGATGGGGCGCCTGGAAGTCGGCGGGGGGCGCGGGATTCCGGGTCCTCGCATTGGGACGCCCAAACCCCCGGATCGGGCGAAAAACGGTGTACGAGCGGAGCGAGCGCGTGGGTCAGGCCGCGGGTTGGCGCGGCTGGACGATCTGGTACGGGGCGGTGCGCGCAGCGTGTCACCCGCTGTTTTCGCCCTTGGCGCCATCCTCGCATGCGAACGCAATAAACTGGGGGACGAAACAGGCACCAGCGCCACCACGGGGAGCATGGAGACGACGGGCGCCAGCGGAGTCGCCAGCACCGGTACTGCGGGCACAAGCAGCGGCGTGGGCTCGGAGACCGGCAGCTCGAGCGGCGGCGCGAGCTCGTCGATCACGGATACGACCCTCATGAGCACCACGCAAGGGCCGCACGAGGCCACCGGGACGAGCTCGGAGACCGGCGATGCCGGCAGCAGCACGGGCTCCCAGACCCCGAAGGGATGCGAGGCGCGCCTGACCGAGGAGGCTTGCCATGTCGATAATCGGGAAGTGACACGGTATTGGCAAAGTCCGCGTCGTACTGTGCGGAGCAGTGAGACCTGGACTTTGACGACCACTTGATCGCGCTCGTCCTTCGCCCCAAGTCCGCGTCTCACCCCACGCATTCGCCTCGATCTGAGAGCCGCGCGTCCCCATGACAATGCGGGCCCATTGGCCAGCTTCGGTGTGCAGGTACCAACCGTCGGCCATTTTGAACGGACCGCGCGCGCTCGGGTGGATCTGGACGGGCTTGGCTGCGGTCGTCCGCGTGCTGACGTGCCAAACCTCGTTGAGTCCGTCTTGCTCGCTGGATTCACCGCGAAGGAAGGGATCCTGCGCGCCTCCGGAGCCGACTTCAAAGAAGTACCCGCCCACCTCGTCATAGTCCTTGACGCTGCAGGAATATGGCGCCGGGTGAAGTCGCGTGATGGTCTCGTCCTCCGCGAGATCGACGCGATAAAGCCCATCTTCGTCGCAATACAGCGCGGAGGGCTCGTCGGGCACCGGGTAGAGGTAGAAGCTCTTGGAGAGGGTGACGGCTGTCTCTCCGCAGCGTGAAACCACATAGCTGGGACCATCACCGACGTTGACATACCACCAATCCTGGATGGGCTGAACATACGGCCGCATGGCAAATTACATTGAGAGCGCGAGAATCTCCCCGTCGCCGCATTCCCACGCATCTTCCCCACATCCGAGATTGATGCAGAAGAGGAGGGAGAACAACGAGGCTTGTGCGAGGCGTGCCTTCGACAATAACCGCATCCACGGATGCGTACATGATCTATTTCGCGCAGTGCAACCATTTTCTAAGTAATGGCGTCGGGGTCACCCCTTTGCCGCAAGTACGGCGGGATCGTCAGCCGCATCCTGACCGCCCCACCCCCGATCCCACCCCCC
>JAYUXQ010001378.1:0-2448 GCA_043752905.1 Nannocystis sp.
CCGACACGCGGGCCGCAGTGGCCGAGCTGACGCGCCTCGGGTCCGACCGCAAGGTCGACGCGATCGAGCTCGAGGTCCGCGTCGAGTCGGACATCGCGCGGGCGCGACTGGCCGCGCGCGACCTGTGCCAGGCGCTCGGCACGTCGCCGCTGGTGGTCCAGAAATTGGCGACGATCGTCAGCGAGCTGGCGCGCAACATCATCAGCTACGCCGGCACCGGCAACCTGGCGATCCGGCAGTGCAGCGGCGGCCGTCGCTGCGTGCACGTCGAGGCCAGGGACCAGGGCCAGGGCATCGCCAACCTCGAGGAGATCCTCGCCGGCAAGTACAAGAGCCGCAGCGGCCTCGGCCTCGGCATCCTCGGCACCAAGCGCCTCGCCGATCAGTTTCGCATCGAGTCGAGCGCCGCGGGCACCCGCATCGAAGTGGAGGTCGGTTACTGATGCCGGTCTCCTACGTGATGGCCCATCGCACGCTCCCCAAGCAGGGGGAGTTCGCCAACGGCGACGCCGTGGTGCTGCGCATCGAGGGCGAGGTCGCGTTGGTCGCGGCGATCGACGCGCTCGGGCACGGCGAGCTGGCCGAGCACGCGGCGCACAAGGCGGTCGCGTTCCTCGAGGCGTGGCCGCTGAGCGAGGACCTGCGCGACGGGATGCAGGGCCTGCACGAGGTGCTGCGCGGGTCGCGGGGCGCGGCTGCCTCGGTGTGCCTGCTGCGGGGCCAGGAGCTGGTGTTCTGCGGGGTCGGCAACGTCGAGGTGCGCTGCTTCGGCACCAAGGCGCCGATCCTGCTCAGCCCCGGGGTGCTGGGCGCGCGGGTGCAGCAGTTTCGCATGTGCCGCGCCACGCTGGCCGACGGCAGCCGGCTCGTGCTCTACAGCGACGGCATCTCGCACCGGGCGCCGTTCGAGGCGCTACACCCGCTCGACCCCGAGGGTCTGTGCGAGGAGCTGATCCGAAACCACCGCAAGACGAGCGACGACGCGACCGCAGTCGTGTGTGACCTGAGGGCCAAGGCATGAGCAACTACGAGAACCGCATCCCCGTCATCCAGCTCTGGCAGCGTATCGTCGTTCCGCTGCAGGGCGACGTCACCGACGAGACCGCCGCGGTGCTGGTCGACGACGTGCTCCGCACGATCCGCGACACGTCCGCGGCCGGCCTCGTCATCGATGTCACCGGCATGTGGACGATGGACAGCCACCTGTGCCACGTCATCGCCAACCTCGCCGCCGCCGCGCGGCTGATGGGCACGCCGACCGTCATTTGTGGCATGAGCGCGCCGATCGCGATGACCTTGCAGACGATGGGCGCCGACTTCCGGCTGGCCCAGACGGCCCTCACCCTCGAGGACGCGCTCGAGCGCCTCGGTGTCACCGCGAAGGTGACGGAGATCGACCCCGACGACCCCGACGGTCAAGCCGCCGACGCCCACGCGTTCGCCTGAGAGCGTCCCACACCATGAGTGACCTCCACCCAAGCATCGTCATCGAAGGCCTCGAGTTTCGCTGGGACCTCGAGCGCGGCAGCATCACCATCGCGGGCATCCCGTGTATGGTGATGTTCCGTGACAGCTCGCTGGCCAGCCTGTTGATGGGCTTCGTGAGCATGGTCGGGCCGCAGCGCTTCTCGCTGGCGCTGCGCGCCGAGGGCCAGCGCGGCGTCGAGGAGGACTGGAAGATCCTCTCGGCCGAGCCCAGCTTCGAGGCCGGCTTCGCCAAGCTCGGGGTCTACGCCTACACCAATGGCTGGGGCCGCTGGGAGTGCGTCGAGGTCGACCGCGAGGCCAGGCTGGCGGTGTTCCGCGTGCACGACAGCTGGGAGGGCCTCGTGCAGCGGGCCAACGGCGTCAACTGGGGTCCGGGCCTGGTCGCCGGTAAGTTCACGGCCTACGGCGCGCGCCTGTTCGCCACCAACTGCTGGTGCCGCCAGACGATGTTCATCGCCGACGGCGACCCGTACGACGAGATGGTGGTCGAGGCCTCCGACCGCGACATCGGGCAGGAGCTGGCCGAGCTGGCGCAGGACGACCACGCGACCTCGAGCGACCTGCAACGGGCGCTGACCGACCTGCGCAGCACCGCGGAGGCGCACGCGCGGGCGCTCGGCGAGCGCGACCGCAGCATGGCGGACATGCAGGAGAAGCTCGACATCATCGCGCGCCAGCAGGCGGCGATCCAGGCGCTGTCGTCGCCGATTATTCAGGTGTGGGATGGCGTACTGGCGGTGCCCGTGGTCGGCGCGGTCGATGGCGAGCGCACCAGTCGCATGATGGAGAAGCTGCTAGAGACGATCATCCACACCAAGTCGCGCTACGCGATCATCGACGTCACCGGCGTCGAGACGGTCGACACGCACACCGCGGACAACTTCGTGCGCCTCATCCGCGGCGTGCAGCTGCTCGGGGCCCAGGGCATCATCTCCGGCATCGGTCCGCTGGTGGCCCAGA
>JAYUXQ010001379.1:0-6137 GCA_043752905.1 Nannocystis sp.
GGTTGGGAGACGCGGGTCAGTCGCGGAAGTAGCTGGTGGACCCGAACCACCATTCGGCGCCGATGCCGATAAAGTGGTCGATCTTGCGGCGGGCGAACACGTCATCCATCGCGTAGAGCGAGCGGGCGGCGGCGTCGCGGCCGGTCAGGACGTACATGAGGTAGAGGTGCGGGCGCTGGAAGTGGCCGCGGCCGCCGGGGGTGATAAAGGGGATGATGCCGGCGCGGCCGATCGTGCCGAGCACCGGCTTGAAGGTGCCGGGGGAGGGCTCCCAGACCACGCCGCGCTGCTGGGCCTGGAACGAGCCCTCGACCGAGAGGCCGACTTTTTCGCCGAACCATACGGTCGGACGGACGATGCCGATGCCCTCGTTGAGGTCGTCGAAGTCGAGCGACTTGCTGGCGTTGCGAAATTGACGGTAGTAGCCGCCGGCCATCACGGCGAAGGGGCCGCGCTCCCAGTTGCCGCTGAGGGTGACGAGCAGCTCGTAGGCGCCGGCGGCGGTGCGGTCGGGGCGGAGCTGGCGGGGCGCGTTGAACTCGCCGTAGGCGGCGAGGCCGTAGGCGAAGCGGGCGGTGGCGCTGACGTATGTGCTGCGCTTGCCGGTGAAGTAGGTGGCCTGGGCGCCGGCGACGAAGCCCTTGTCCTTGGGGACGTTCTCGTAGACCTTGGCCTCGACCTCGCGCTGGCCGCCGGGGACGTAGTGGAGCTCGCCGTAGAGGATGCCCTTGATGCCGCCGGTGGCGCTGGTCGGCCAGGTGTGGGTCAGCTTGAGGCTGCTGATGAGCTTCTGGCGATCGAGGATGAAGACCTCGGTCTCGCCGTACTGATTCTGCGGCGGGGCGCGCATCACCGACTGGCGATAGTAGGGGTCGGTCGGCTGGTTGAGGCCGGCGTGGAAGCGGATCGTGGTGCGGTTGGCCTGGCCGAATGCATAACCGACGCCGCCACCGATCGTGTTGAGGTTGTCGAGCGGCCAGAAGTTGAGCAGGTAGATGTCGTCGCCGCGGTACATGCGAGAACCTGCCCAAAAGGACAGGCCCTTGGCGCCGAGCCCGGTCTCCTCGATGTAGAGGTTGCGCAGGGCGATCCGGGCGTCGAACTGGCCGTTGTAGTGGAAGACCGGGTTGGCGAAGGCGGTGGTAGCGACGATGCGCGTGTAGGCGCCGGTCTTCTTCCAGTAGTCCTCGCGGCGCAGCTCGAGCTCGGCATAGTTGGACTCGTCGAGGCGTGAGCCGCGAGCGACGATGTCGGCGTCTCGCGGGGCGCGGCCGGTCGCGTCGCCGGCCGCGATCACGCGGCCGTAAGACCCGAAGTGGAAGCCGTCGGCGTAGCCGGGGGGCTGGTTGGGGTCCTTGGGGCCGTCCGGCGGGGGCGGGGGCTCGGCGGTCTTCGACCCGTCCTCGTTGCGGGTCGGCTCCGGTGTGGTGTCCGAGGGCGGGGTCGGGCGCGTGTCGGTGGGCGTGGGCGTGGCGACCGGCGTGGGTGCGATCGGCTCGACGGTGTCGGGCTCGTCCGCGGTCGCAGGCTCGGCCTCCGTGACGGGTGGCGTGATCGGCGGCTGCGAGGCGGTCGGCGTCGAGCCCGACGGCACGGGGACGGGGCCCTGCGCGGCGAGCACGGGCGCGGCGGTCAGCAGGCTGCCCGCCAACGCGTGGCCGACAGCGACGGCGCGAGAAGGCAGGCCGGGGAGTCTACGGGTGTCGCGTCGCACGTGGGTACGGCACAAAGTTTGACCAGATCCGCGGGGCTTTGTCGACCGGGAACTTTGGGCGCACGCGGGACGGCAGTGGCGCCTCGACCGCGGGCGGTGGGCGGTGGGCGGTGGCCGGGAATTTTGCTGCGAGACGCGGCGCCCGGAATTTGCCAGTATCCCGGTGAATCGTGCGTCTCTCGCTTCATGCGGCGTTTGCTGCGATCGGGCTCGGTGGGCTCGGGGGCTGCGGCGATCTTCGGCCGACCCGCGACTGTGGCGTGACGGTGTGGGCGCAGCCGTCGGTCCTGGGGGCGAAGCTCGAGGTGATCGGGAGCTGGGACGGGTGGCTCGTGCCGGGGATCCCGCTCGGCGCCTCGAGCGAGCCGGGGTGGCAGGTGGCGCGGATCGACGGGGAGCTGGCGCCGGGGGAGTACGGGTACCTGATCCTCGAGGACGGTGAACATCGCCTCGACGGGCACAATCCGCGCACGACCTTTTGGACGGAGCAGGACGACCGCGAGGTGTCGCTGATGTTCGTGCCGGATTGCTCGCTGCCGGCGTGGACGGTCGATGAGGTCGAGGTTTCAGGGGATGCGGTCGCGGTCGCGGCGAGCTTTGTGACGGCGCGGGATGGGTCGCCGTTGAGGTCGGTGACGGCGACGGGCGCGGGCGGGGCGGTGCCGGTGAAGGTGGGAGAGCGCGGGGCGGTCGAGCTGACGCTCGCCGGGCTGGCGCGCGGGAAGCATGAGCTGGTGCTCACGGGCCAGGACGAGGCCGGGCGCACGGCCTCGGCGCGGGTCTCGGCGTTCGTGCAGCCGGCGGCGAAGACGTGGGCGGACGGGCTGCTGTATCAGATCGTGACGGACCGATATCGCGGGCCGGGGGGCGTCGCACTGGCGCCGCCGGCCACGCCCGGATCACGCGCGGGTGGCACGCTGGACGGTATCACGGCCGAGATCGAGGCGGGCACGTTCACGGACATGGGGGTGACTGCGCTGTGGATCTCGCCGGTCTATACCAACCCCGACGAGGCCCGGGAAGGTCGCGGCGATGGGCGCATGTACGAGGGTTATCATGGCTACTGGCCGGCCGAGCCGCGGTCGGTCGACCCGAAGATCGGCGGGGACACTGCGCTCGAGCGGATGATCGCGGCGGCGCATGGGCGCGGGCTGCGGGTGCTGCTCGACGTGGTGCCGAACCATGTGTATGAGACGAGCCCGCGTTACACGCGGCGAGCCGCGGATGCATGGTTCAACCGGGCCGACCCGACGTGCGTGTGTGGGATCGGTGCGTGCGACTGGGGGCGGTATATCCAGACGTGCTGGTTCACCGAATATCTGCCGGATCTGCGGCTGGAGGAGCCGGCGGCGCTGAGGATGGCTTATGAAGATCTGGTGTGGTGGCGCGAGCGCTTCGCGGTCGACGGGCTGCGGGTCGATGCGGTGCCGATGATGCCGCGCGCGGCGACGCGGCGCATGGCCCACGAGCTGCGCGCGAGCGTGTCGGGCGAGGCACCGTTCTTGATCGGCGAGGTGTTCACGGGCGCGGGCAGCTGGGGGGTCGATGTCATTCGTTACTACCTCGGGGCCGAGGACCTCGACGGGCTCGACAGCGTGTTCGACTTCCCGCTGATGTGGGCGATCCGCGGGGCGATCGCCCACGAGACCTCGGGGCTCGACGAGGTCGAGGCGATGTTGCAGGAGATCGAGGCGGCGACGGCCGGGTCGGGCGCGGTGCTCGGGCGGATCCTCGGGAATCACGATGTGCCGCGCCTGTTCTCGGAGGCCCACGGCGACGCGGGCGGTGACCCCTGGGCGGCCCCCGCGGACCAGGCGGAGGATCCGGTCGCGTTCGCCCGCCAGCGCAGCGCGCTGACGTTGCTGCTGACGATCCCCGGATTGCCGGTGCTCTATTATGGCGACGAGCTCGGGCTGGCCGGTAGCAACGACCCGGACAACCGTCGCGTGCTGCCGGCATGGGAGGCGCTGTCGAGTGAGCAGGAGGCGACCCGCGCGCTGGTCGGGCGCCTGGGGCGTCTGCGGGGCTGTTTGCCCGCGCTTCGCAGCGGCGATCGTGAGGCGGTGGTGGTCGAGGACAGCCTGTACGTGTACCGGCGCGGGGGCGGCGAGGGGGCGGCGCTGGTGCTGCTGTCATCCTCGCCGGTGGCGCAGACGGTGCAACTGCCGCCACTGACGACCGCCACCTATGTGGACGCGATCGGTGGGGAGCGCTTTGAGTTCGGGGTGGAGGGCGCGAGCGTGCCGCTGGGGCCGCGCCAGCCGCGGGTGCTGGTGCGGGCGGACTCCGGCTGTGTGCCCGCTCCGTGAGCCCGGGCAAGTGTTACTTGACGGCGGCGACGGCGGCGGCGAGCGTGTAGGGATGCTTCGCCTTCGCCTGCTCGCGTCCCTGTTGCCGGTCCTCGCCACTGCCTGCGCCGACGCGCCGCTCGGCAGTGAGTCGACGGGTCAGGTGACGATGCCGCCCGACACGACGCCCTACGACCCGTCGCAGGGTGGCAGCGCGGGTACCTACTCGACGACGGGGACCGACAGCACGCCGGACAGCGACACGACGCCGACGACCACGGACGACACGACGGGCGAGCCGCCGCCGCCGATGTGTGACGACGCGCAGAAGCGCTGCGACCACGTGTTCACGTTCCCGGACAGCGGCGAGGCATCGGTCGACGTGATGGGCAGCTTCGCGGCGGACGGCTGGACCAGCGGCGCGCCGATGACGAGCGATGGTACGAACTGGACGGCGACGGTGCCAGTCCCGTGGAACACGGCGGTGCAGTACAAGTTTCGCGTCGATGGATCCGACATGTGGGTCGTCGATCCGGCGAACCCCAACAGCATCGACGACGGCTTCGGCGGCAAGAACTCGCTGCTGGACCCGACGACCTGCGAGGAGTTCTCGTGCGACTCGGCGTTGATAGGCACCTTCGACTGGCGCGACAGTGTGATCTACTTCGTGTTCGTCGACCGGTTCAATAACGGTAACAAGGGCAACGACAAGCTGACCGGTGTCGAGGGCGCGGCCGACTGGTACGGCGGCGACTGGGCGGGCGTGACCGCGAAGATCGAGGAGGGCTACTTCAACGAGCTCGGGGTCAATACGCTGTGGCTGACGGTGCCGATGGACAACACCAGCGACAAGGGGATCGGCACCGATGGGCACTACTACAGCGCCTATCACGGGTACTGGCCGACCAACCTCGACCAGCCGGAGGAGCACTTCGGGACGTTGCAGGACCTCAAGGACCTGGTCGCCTCGGCGCACGCGCATGACCTCAAGGTGATCCTCGACTACGCGATGAACCACATGCACAGCAGCGCGCCGGTGTACGCCGACCACAAGGACTGGTTCTGGCCCAACGACAACGGGCAGGGCGGCGACTGCGTGTGCGGCATGGGCTGCTCGTGGGACGACAGCGTGCAGAACAAGCGCTGCTGGTTCACCGACTACCTGCCCGACTTCAACTTCGAGAACGCGGACGCGCGCAAGTTCTCGATCGACAACGCGATCAAGTGGATCCAGGACACCGGCGTCGACGGCTTTCGCCTCGATGCGGTCAAGCACATCGCCGACCAGTGGCTGCTCGACATGCGCGCGCGCGTGAAGGCGGAGATCGAGCCGACGACGATGGAGCACTTTTATATGGTCGGCGAGACGTTCACCGGGGTGCAGGACACGATCAAGTACTACGTGCGTCCCGACATGCTCGACGGACAATTCGACTTCCCGATGCGGATGCAGATGGCCACATCGGTGCTGATGCGCAGCGACAGCATGATGTCGCTGGCCGGCTTCATGGACAAGAACGACAGCTTCTACGGCGCCGGGATCATGAGCACGTTCATCGGCAACCATGACATCCCGCGCGCGATCCACCTCGCCCAGGACACTCCCCTCTGGGATAATCAGTGGACCGACGGCAAGGACAAGGCGTGGAACGGCAAGCCGGGGCTGCCAGGCGGGAGCTCGGCGTTCGAGCGCCTCGGGCTCGCGTTCACGATCCTGTACACGACGAAGGGCGCGCCGCTGGTCTATTATGGAGACGAGGTCGGCATGCCCGGCGCGGGTGACCCGGACAACCGCAGGCCCATGCAGTGGACCGGCTACTCCGCGGGGCAGGAGCTGCTGTTGCAGCAGATCAAGGACCTCGGGATGATCCGCGCGGCCCATAGCGCGCTGCGCCGCGGGACCCGCAAGACGCTCGGCGTCGCGGCGGAAACGTTCGCGTACGAGATGAAGGACGCGAGCGAGACGGTGTATGTTGCGATCAACCGCGGTGACGCCGACGCGACGGTGTCGGGCGTCCCCGCGGGTACCTACAAGGATGAGCTCACCGGCGAGATGGTCGATGCCGGCGCCGCGGTGCCGGCCCGCACGGCGCGGATCCTGGTCAAGCCATGATCATGATCATGATCATGATCAT
>JAYUXQ010001380.1:0-2442 GCA_043752905.1 Nannocystis sp.
ATGCGTGAGGTTGTATGAATTGGTCGTCATACATGCCTTTCATCCGTGCACAACGCCGCCCAGCGAGCCCCCCAGGAGGCCGCTCGCCGCGTTCAACAACAAGGTAGCGAGCGCGTCCCGCTGCGCGTCGGACCGCTCGAGCGGCTCGAGGTAGAGGCGCGGCTCCGTGCTGGAGAGGCCGCGGACATCACCCACGCGGGGTCCCTGGGGCATGACGATGCAGCCCGCACGACGAGCCGCATCCTCGCCGGGAAAGCTGATGTCCGGGTGTCCAAGTACCACGTAGATGAGTTTCTTAGGGTCAAATGCTGCCAAAAGTAGAGTCTCAGCGGCGTCATGGGCAGTTCTTACTGCTAATAAAAGGTTAAGTAAACGGCTGATTAGAGCAACTGGATTTTTTCGCGCGATGAGACAGGTTTCGGCCTAAACTCGCGGCCAATGCCTCGCAGGGCACCGAAACCGCGCAGGACGTTCGTGAACGCTCAGGAGGTTCTCAAGGCCGCCGGCGTTAGTTTTGTGACTCTGCGCGAGTGGATCAAACGGGGCGTCGTGCCCCCGCCGCTGGAGGCGGTGAAGGGGCGCGGCAACCTGGCGAAGTACCCACGCCACGCTGTCCCGCAGGCGGGGCTCGCCCGTCGGCTTCGTGACGAGGGTTGGACCCTCGACTCGATCGCCGAGCACATGAAGACCCGGACCTGGGATGGTCAGCCCGCCGCCCCATCGGGCCCGACCGAAAATGATCCCGACGAGGCCGGCGAGGACTAGGCTTGAGCCATGCACCGCGCAGGCGATCTTCTGGAAGGCCGCTACGAACTCGAGGCTCAGCTCGGCCAAGGCGGAACAGCCCTCGTCTTCCGGGCGTGCGACCTCGTGACCAAGGCGACCGTGGCGATCAAGATCATGGAGGCCGGGCGAGAGCAAGACCCGGAAGCGGTCGCCTACTTCAGCCAGGAGGGCAGACTCGCCGCCCGCATCCGTGACCCGCATCTTGTCCCCGCTCTACATTTCGGGGTCGATGAGGGCCGGCACTTCATCGTGTACGACTACCTGCCGGGGACCCGGCCGCTCAGTGTGCTGTCCGAACTCGGGCGCGTGGCTCCACGGCGCGTTTGCGAAATGGCCCTGCAAGTCCTCTATGCCCTCGACACGTTGCACCGCGCTGCCGTCGTGCATGGCGACGTCTCGCTCAATAACTGCCTCTGGCGTGAACGCGAGGGCGGCCGCGACGAGGTTCGCCTCTGCGATCTGGGGTGTGCCTGGGCACGCTCGCCGACCTCGGTTGTGACAGGTGGCCCGACCGAGGCCAGCGACAGCCGCGGCAGCGCCTACTGCACCGCGCCAGAGATCTTGAACGAGGAGGCCGGCGATCACCGGGCAGACCTGTGGTCCGTGGGAGCGATCATGTACGCGCTCATGACCATGCGCGACGTGGACGTGGGCGACCCCCAGGAACCGGCCGAGATCAAACCCCCCGCGTTGCTCGTGCCAAAAATTCCGAAGGCCATCAGCGACGTCGTCATGCAAGCGCTCGCCCCTGCCGAGCAGCGCTATCCCTCCGCCGTGGCCATGATAGAGGCCATTCGGGATGTGCTGGCGCCGAAGCGAGGCGTGCCCCTCTGGGCGAGCGTCGCGGGTATGGCACTAACGGCAGGGCTCGCGGTGATCGGCAGTCTGGCGGGCATGGCCAACGCGCATGGCGACGACGCCAGCCCGGCGCCGTCCACTCTGGGCGCTGAACTTGATGCGCGCCGCGGCGACGTCAGCGACGACGCCAACAACGACCACGCCACCCACGCGCAGCCCGCTGTACTCCCTGCGCACCGCGACGACGCCGCACCGGCTCCCGCGGCGAAGCCCGCTCCCGCGAGCCAGTCCAAGACGCCGCTTCCGGTAGCCCTCACCTGGAGCGCGGTGGATAGAGCGGTGATGAAAAAGGCCGCTGCCTTGCGACCGTGCTCCAGCGACGACTATATCTCGCTGGGCGTGCGGGTGGCGAATGGGCGGGCGACGCTCAAGAGTCTCGACGGAAACCCACCCCTGATGCCCCGGGACCGCTGCGTGGTCGATGTGGTGTCCGGGCTCCGCTTCGCCAAGAGCGACGACCCGCTCATTGGCGTGGTCGGCGTCAAGCTCCCCAACCATCCATAGCTTGCTTACCTCGTCATCACTGCCGCCATCGCATAACTCAGCCGCGAGAAAGAACCGGCGCAGCTACGCTGGCGACCACGGGGCGCTACCTCTACGCCGGGACGAAAGTATCCTTGATCGTCCGTGGGAGCAAGAGCACAGGCGGGCGCGCCCTGCTGGCGAGCACGCGCGCCGCGAGCCCGTGAGCACGTGCTGCCCGTGCCAGGACGGCGCGCTCAGGGGTCCTCGATGTCGACCCTGTGGGTGCAGCGCGGCTCGTTCGGGCCGCACTTGAAGCGGACGTGGATGTGGCCG
>JAYUXQ010001381.1:0-2440 GCA_043752905.1 Nannocystis sp.
CCGTTCGGCGGGGTCCTTGCTCTCGGCGGCGACCTTGAGGTTTTGGCGCATCCACTGGCCGATCGCGCCGTGGATCGCATACTGGGCCGCGACGGCCGCGTCGGTGCCGGATCCGGCGAGCGCGGCTGAAATAGAAGCGTCGTCCTGGCGCGCGGTCGCGGCGTCGCTACGCTTCACCAGATCCTGCAACGCGGTGTTTTGATAGGCAGTGCGCACGGACGCGAGCGGTTCGGTGACGGCAGCCGGGTCGCTGCGCACCGCGTCCAGGTAGGTGTGGGCCGGGCCGCACGTGTCGGTGGCCGGTGGCGCGGTCGGCAGCGTGGGGGCCGGCGTCGCGGTGGTCTTCGCGGGCCGGGGCGGCGTGGCGGCGGGCGGGGCCTCGCCGCAGCCGGTCGCGAGCAGGGCCACCAGGGGTGCGAGCAAGCGGAGCATGCCGCAGCCTATCATGCGGCCCCTTGCAGCCCGAGCGGGGGATCTACCTGCCGCTCACGGGACGGCGTCGACCAGGACCCGGGACAGCAGGCGGCGCGGGGACGCGGGCAACTCGGCGCCGCCGCCGAGGCGCAGCGCGAGCTGGGCGTAACCTGGCGTTTGGGTCAGGTCCCCGAGGACAGCCGCCTCCTCGGCGACCGCGAAGCGATCTTCCCCACGCGCCAGCGGGCCGTGCAGGAACGAGGCCTGGAGGTGGTCGACCCGGCCGCGCAGCAGCACGCGCGCGAGCGCCTGGCCGGCGATCAGCCACGTGCGCGGGTCGTCGGTCTCGGTCGTGACGAGCGCGAGCAGGGGCGTGCCCGCGGCGATCTCGGGGCCGCGCGCGGGACCGCCGGTGGCCGATTCAAAGGGCTCCGGGCCAGGCTCGGGCCAGGCGGCGCGCTCGGCCTGCATGGCAGGGTCGGACCCGGCGGACTCGAGCGCTGCCTCGACGCGGGCGGCGTAGGCCTCACGTTGCGCGCGCGTGTGCAACAGGGTGAGCTCGGCGCCCGCGTCGCGGGCCATCGCCTGCAGACGCGCTTGCAGGCGCTCGCGGACCGGGCGGTCGGCGAACGGGCCGCGATGGGTGCGGCGCTTCGGTGCCGCCTGCATCAACCACGTCTCCTCGGGCGTCGGCGCGACGGAGCCCGTGAGCGTGACGCGGGCGAGCAGGTCGGGGTGGTCACCGGGCAGGAGGGTGGTTTGTTCGCCGAGGCCGAGCGCGCGCAGGGCGACGCGCAGCAGCCCGATCGCGGCGCCGCCGGCGATGATGCGCTGCTGGCCCTCGGGGTCGCGGACCGGGAGGCTGCGCGCCGGGTCGGTGAACACCAGGACCTCGAGGTCGTCGAGCATGAACCGCCACGGTTGGGTATTGCCGGGCGACGGAGCGGTGAGCGCGAAGTGCAGCGCATGGCGCAGGAGCACCTGCGGATCGCCGGTGGGGGCGGGCCCGCTGATCACGTCCCAGGGGCTCTGCTCGTCGATCGTGGTCATGGGCAGCCACCGAGGCGGGCGATCTCCCGCGAGAAGATCTGCCGGCAGATGGCGATGGCGCAGGCGCTGGTGGCCTCGACGCCGAAGAACGACAGGCTCTTGGAGAGCAGGCTCTGGCGGCGTGAATAGGGCGTATCCGAGGCGTAGTGGAGGATGCCGACGTCGAAGGGGGTGTTGACCGAGAGGTGCACGATCTCGTCGTTGGGGTGGCGCTGGGGGTTGACCAGCTCGTACACCGCGGAGAGGTAGGGGCCGGCCTCCATCTCGAGCACGGTGTAGCCCTCGCGGTAGAACACGCTCATGTACTCGCGGTTCTGCAAGAAGGCGCCGCGGACGGTGAGGGCCTTTTGTTGGTCGAAGACGGAGGCGAACTTGAGGTAGGGCTGGACGTCCCCGGCGACGAAGCAGTTGCGAAACAGGTAGGTGTTGCGCGAGTGCTCGTCCTGCACGACCGTCGAGATCATGATGTCGCCGACGCGGGCGTTGAGGCTCGCGGCCTTGCCCATGATGTAGAGCCCGCGGATCTCGCCGCTGGCCTGGCCGATGCGCGCGAGGTGGTGGTAGGCGGCCATGCCGAGCGGGTAATCGATGTTGATGATGACGGCGTCGCTGTCCTTGAGGCGCTCGAGGCCGGGCATGCCGAGGCGCGGGTCGAGGCGGTCGGGGATCAGGCTCGAGAGCTGGAAGATCTGGGCGTTGACGTCGATCTTGCCGGGGACATCGATCGAGGTGATGCCGCTCTCGGCCTCGTAGGCCTGGATCTGGGCCAGGCGGTGCTGGGTCTGCGAGGGGTCGTCGTGCAGGAAGGCGCGCAGCAGGTAATAGGTGATGTTGCAGATCTCGGGCTCGCGGCCACCGGCGATCGCGTCGAGCAAGGGCCCGGCGAGGTTCTCCGGGTTGCGCCGCTGGGCGTACTCGATGATCGCGTCGCGGTGCGAGCGGGCGTAGCCGCCGAGCATGTTGAGCAGCGAGTGCG
>JAYUXQ010001382.1:0-2439 GCA_043752905.1 Nannocystis sp.
GGGTGGAGCCGGTCGCGGTGGTGCCCGAGCCCGCGCAGGAGAGCGAGCCTCCGCCTGGTTTCGATGCGGCGCGGGTGGCCGCGGTCGTCGGGCCGCGGGCGCGGGCGTTCGCCGAGCGGGCCGATCCGACGCGGCTGCTGCATGGCGAGGAGCTGCAAGACGCGGCGATCTGGATAAGTTGTGGCAAGCGGGTGACGCCGGCGGCGGGGGTGAAGGAGCGGGTGCTCGTCGCGCGCAGTCAGCAGGTCGGACAGCGGCACGGACGGCGGCGGCTCGGCGTCGCGGCGGCGTTCGGGCTCGCGCTGGTGGCAGGCGGCTGGACGGCCCGCAGCGTGCTCGCGGGCGGGCCCGATGCGCACGCGGCGGGCTTTAGTCGCGCGGTGGTCAAGCAGTTCCTCGCGGCCCACGACGCGCAGCTGCGGCGGTCGTGCGAGGACTCGTCGCGCCAGCTGGCGGAGGCGGCGCTGACGGAGGCGAAGACCTCACCGGACACGGCGCTGCGGACCGCGACCGGGGGGTTGCAGTGCGTGACGGGGCACGAGGGCATGCGCGACACGGCGGTCGAGCGGGCGGTGCGGTCGCTGCTGGCGTCGACGTTTAGCCATGTGGTCGAGCGCGGGGCGGCGGTGCGGGTGACGGCCGCGGACCCGCAGGGGCGGACCTTCGCGTGGGGTCACGAGGACGGGACGGTGATGGTGTGGGACTTCGCGCGGGCGACCGCGACGGCGCGCGACGGGGCGGCGGCGGTCGAGCTGCTGGCGATGGCGGGTCGGGGCGATCAATTGATCGCGCTCGATGCGAGCGATCAGGTGCGTGTGTGGAACCTGCTCGACGCCGATGCGCCGCCGCAGCGCTTCGCGCTCGACCGCAATGGATCGCCGGGCAAGGCGGCGGCGAGCCGCGATGGTCAGGTGCTCGTGGTCGCCGACGCGACGTCGACGGACCTGCGCGTGTTCCCGCTGGCGACGCCGGGGCGCGTGGCCGGGCTCGCGCTCGCGGGGCTGTCCTCGGCCCCGGGCGCGCTGGTGCTCGGCGAGGACGGCTCGCGGGTGTTCGCGGCCAGCGGGGCCGAGGTGCACGGCTGGCGGGTGACGGGCGGCAAGCGGGCGGAGGGGCCGAGCAACTATGTCGGGCACGAGGTGAACGTGACGGCGCTCGGCCTGGCGACGTGCGGCGAGGGGACGACGCCGCGGTGGCTGCTCAGCGGCGACGCGGGCGGCGGCGTGCGGCTGTGGGACCTGAAGGGGAAGTCGGCGAGGCCCAAGCCGGTGGTTTTGACGGGGGTGGTCGGTGGGGTGGTCGCGCTGCGCATGACGGCGGACTGCCGGCACGTGATCGCGGCGGGGGCGCGATCTCTGCGGTTGTGGGACCTCAAGGCCGGCGAGCCCGATCGTACGCCGCGTGAATTGCAGACCGGCGGCCCGATCGCAGGGGTGTCGCTCGACGCGGAGCGGGCGATCGTCGCGGCGGGGTCGAAGCTGGTGGTCTGCGATCTCGGGAACGGGGCCGGCGCGTGTCAGGAGCTGGCGGGGCACAGCAAGAACGTGCGCAGCGTGGACCTCGCGAGCGCGAGCGGCTGGGCGATCACCGGCAGCGACGACGGCAGCGTGCGGCTGTGGGACACGCGGGCGAACACCGGGGCGGCGTCGTTGCAGGCGCATCATCCCGAGCCAGTGCGGGCGCTCGCGCTCGGCGACGAGGGCAAGGTGCTCAGCGCGGCCGGAGCCGACGCGTACCTGTGGCGACTGCGTGGCGCGCAGCCGCCGGAGAAGTTGTTGCATCTGCCGGGGCAAGGTGGCCGGCCGATCAAGGCGGTGGCATTGAGCCCGAACTCGACGTGGGCGGCGACGGCGGCGGACGAGGCGTCGCTGGTGCTGTGGCGGCTGGCGGGCGACAAGGCGACGTCGACGCTGGTGGCGACCGGGTCGCGACTGACGCGGCTGGCGTTTAGCGAGGACGGCGCGTGGCTGGCCGGGGTAGGTCCGCAGGCGGCCTGCGCGGTGGCGATGCGCGGGGTGGGTCAGCCGACCTGCCAGCCGCTGCCGCAGGCGGGCGAGCTGTCGGCGCTGGCGTTCATCCCGGGCGGGTACACGGTGGCGGTCGGCGGCACCGAGCGCGAGGTGGTGGTGATCGACCTCGACGCGGTGGCGCGGGGGACGGGCTCGGCGCGGCAGGAGCTCGGCAAGGGGACGGGGGTGGTGCGGGTGCTCGCGGCGAGCCCCGATGGCCGCTGGCTGGCCGCGGGGGGCGAACACGCGGACGGTCGACTGTGGGACCTCAAGGCCAGGGGGTCGCCAGCGCAGAAGCTGGGCGGGCTGGTCGAGACGGTCGAGGCGCTGGCATTTAGCCCGGACGGGCGCTGGCTGGCGGCGGGCGCGGGTCGCAAGGTGTTCGCGTGGGACCTCTCGGCGTTCACGCAGCCGCCGACGCACGTGCTCG
>JAYUXQ010001383.1:0-2437 GCA_043752905.1 Nannocystis sp.
GACCCGCCCGCGTCGCCGCTGGGCCGCGAAGTAGCGGACCAGCGTGCGCGACTGCCTCGCCTCCTGCTCGCGGATCCGCTGGAGATACTTCCAGGCCTCCGTCCCCGGCGTGAACAGGATCCGCAGCAGCAGCGGCTGCGACTCGAGCCGCGCGATCGCTGCCGCCACGAAGCCCACCAGCGTCCTGCGCACCGGCGCAGCTTCATCGGCCAGCAGCCCGCGCAGCGCCGGCTGCGGCGTCAGCGTTGCGAACGCGGCCCGCAACAGCCCGTCGCGCTCCGCGAACTCGCGATAGATCGTCGTCACCGACGCCCCGGCCCGCTCCGCGACGTCCTCGAGCGCGAAGCCCAGCGGCCCGCGCTCCGCCACCAGCACCAGCGTCGCCGCCAGCAGCCGGTCGCGGATCGTCCGCGGCGCCGGCCCACCCTGCTCGCGCAGCGTCGCCAGCACCGCCTCGCGCCCTCCGACCCTGCGGTACAGCGTCGCGCGCGACATCCCGGCGCTGCGCGCCAGCTGGGCCATCGTGAACTCGCCGCCGTGGCGCCGGCTCAGCGTCTGCGCCGCGCTCACGACCCGCTCGACCTCATCCGACCCGGGAGACATCACGGCAAGCCTGGATGCCATGGTGTCTCACCTCCACTTCCGGGCCGTCTCATTTTCAGGAGCCGTCCCGGATGTCCTGCGCGATGGCCTTGCGCGCCGCGTCCTCGTACGCCAGCTCGCTGGCGAAGCCCTCGTAGCCCGTCGGCACGCCCATGACACCGCCCGCCTCACAGGTTCGGACAATCCTGGGCCTTGTTCGCGGACAGCTCGCAGGTCGCCGAGATCGTCACGCCGGCCGGCGCCGGCGTGACGCGGATGACATCGAACTCGAGGTTGAAGCCCTGGTCGACACAAAGCGGCGACATGTCGTCGATCGTCGACGGCGTCTGCGTGCCATCCCTGTCGACCCGCTGCGCGAAGCACACGGTGGCCCCCGCGGGGGCCACCCAGGCGCCATTCGCCTCGGCGCAGGCCGGGATCGGGGTCGTCGTGCCCAGGGCGATATTATCCTCGTACAGCTGACAACTCGGGTCGAGCACCGGCGTCCCCGGGTCCTTGTCCGCCACGCAGTCGGGCATGCAGCTCGGCGAGATCCCGTCCGCCAGCTCCTCGCCGATCGCCGCCAGCGTCGCCGAATAGTTCGCCTGGCAGATCGAATAGAGATTACGGTGCAGGTCGTCGAGGGCGAACGCCTCGGCGAACTCGCGCTCGCGCACCGGCGGCACGGCCACGTCGGGCTGGTTCGGGTCGCCGATGATGCAGCCGGGGCCGATCCCGAAGTTCGCCTGAAAGTTCGCGTCGGACGAATCCTCGTAGCCGATCTCGGCGTTGAAGTCCTCGTAGCCGACCGGTACACCCGTGATCAGCGACACCTTGACCCGCTGCCCGGGATCGATCTGCTGCTTGGCGCTCTCGATCGACTTTACGAAATCGATGTACTCGCTCACCGGTCGCAGCACCGCCTTCGCCGGGTCGCCGGTCGGCGACCCGTCGATGCCGTGATCCTCCGCGTGACACTCGCTGTAGGTCGGGCCCGCCCCGGTGCAGGTCACGCCGGCCCGCCAGCACACCGCGCTGGTCGGCGTGGGGTCGGAGGGGTCGTTCCAGTACACCTTGTTGGTCGTGAAGATATCCTTGCTCGCCAGGTCATACGAGCAGTCCGTCTCGTCGCTCACGATCACCACCGCGAGCTGCGCGGTCTCGCGGAGGAACCCGTAATTGGCCGCGCTCTCGGCGCTCGTCGCGGCGGCCAGCGCGAGATACATGCTCTCGAGCTGCGACTCGAAGCCGCAGCCGGCCACCCCCTGCGGCAGATAGCACTGCAGCGCCTCCACGGTGCTCCCCACCCCGTCGATGTTGCTCTGCCCCTCGCTGCGCTCGACCCAGCGGCGCGGCTTCTCGTCATTGTCGTATTGCGTCGTCGTCCCGCGCACGACGAGGTCCGCGTCGCGCGCGTCGCACAGGTCCGTGCACGCCGCCGAGAAGTCCTCGTCGACAAACTTAAATTCACCCTGGTCGACCCGTTCGACGCAGCTCGACAGCACCAGGCTCCCGCCCTCCGGCGCGCTGTTCGTACAGCGCGGGTTGCCGCTGTCGGTCGTCGTCACCCCGACGCGGTAGTTCGCGCGGGCCGCCTCGAGCGGGTCGATCAACGCCGCGATACTCTGTGCGAGCAGCGCCTGCTCCCCGGCCATCGACCCCGAGTTGTCGATCACGAACAGCAGGTCGACGTCGCGGTTGACAACCAGCGTCACGGTGGCCCCGGGCAGGTCGCCCGTCGGGTCCGTGTCGCCCGTCGTCGGCGTCGTCGAGTCCGTCGGGCTCGTCGGGTCCGTCGGGTCCGTCGGGTCCGACGCGTCGCCCGTGCTCGTGTCGCCCATCGACCCGGTCGACT
>JAYUXQ010001384.1:0-2435 GCA_043752905.1 Nannocystis sp.
GGGATCGAGCTCGTGCCATGAGGAGCGGCACGGACGTGAAGCGAGGTGAGGTGCGAGGCTGGCGCGCAGCGGGTGTTCCCCAGCCACCACGGGCGAGCCAGTGTAGAGCACCAGTTGCCCGCCGGACTCGAGCCGCGCGAGCGCCTCCTGCACGATGCGCACCGCGAGGTCGAAGCCGAGGACCCCGCCACCGTCGCGGTACAGGCGATGCCCGGGGTCGGCGAGGTAGGGCGGGTTGGCGATGACGACGTCGATCGAGCCTTTGACACCCGCGAGCACGTCGCTCTCGACCACCTCCACCGCGCGCGCGCCCGCCACCGCGGCGTTGATGCGTGCGTGACGCAGGGCCGCGTGGTTGATGTCGGCGAGGACGACCTGCTGCATGCGCTCGCGCAGCGCGAGCCCACCAGCGCCGCTGCCGGCGCCGACGTCGACGAGCCGCCGCGCCGGACCGACGGAGCGCCGGAGCAGGTTGATGAAGCGATAGGTGTCGGGCCCAAAGAACACCGCGTCGGCCCCGGTGGTCGGGTACGCCGAGTGCACGTGGACCGCAGGGCTGTCGGACTCGTCCTCGGGATCGATGGTCGAGAAGCGGACCGTGCTGCGCGAGCGGTCGCCGACACGCTCGAGCACGCCGGCGGCGGTCAACAGTCGTTCGACCTCTGCGGGCAGGACGCCCTTGCGAAACGGTCGCGACCAGCCGAGCACGTCGGTCCACGAGCGGGCCTCGCTGTGGGTCGGCCGCGCGTTGACGCGTTGATGGGTGGCCGGCGTTGGCGTCACGAAGCGATAGCCCGACGCCCGTAACATCCTGCCCAGCTCGACGAGCGCCTGATCCTCTGCTGCCGACACGTCGCGCCATGGTGACCGACGACGGCGCGTTGTCGAGCCGGGCACAGGAGGCCCCTGGATCACCGCGGTGTGGGGTGCCCGCCCCGCGAGCGCTGCGTCGAACGGGGTCGAGTGGCGATGGGCTGCGTCGGGCTGCGCAAGCAGCGCGTCACGCTCCACGACAACCAGCGCTGGTACGAATATACCGGCCTGACCTTCGAGGACAGCTGACGCGGTATCCTCGCGCGCACATGGCCCTGACCGCGACCCTCTACCACCTGAAGATCGAGCTCTCGGACGTCGACCGCGGCGTCTACATGCCGCTCGACCTGCGGCTGGCGCGGCACCCCTCGGAGACGATGCGATACATGCTGACGCGGCTGATCGCCTACTGCCTCGCGTACACCGATGGCATCGCGTTTAGCAAGGATGGCATCGGCTCGACCGACGACCCGGCGATCGCGGTGACCGATCCGACCGGCCAGCTGCTCGAGTGGATCGACGTCGGCGCGCCCTCGGCGGAGCGGCTGCACCGGGCCACGCGCATGACCCGGCGCGTGTCGCTGTACACCTCGGCCGCGCTGGCCCAGCTGCAGCGCGAGGCGGCGAGCCGAACGATCCCGCGCGTGGGAGACATCGCGGTCTGGCGGCTCGAACCGGCCTTCCTCGACGCGATCGACCCCGGGGTCGATCGCAACGGCAAGCTCGAGCTGGTGCGCACCGACGGGCTGCTCTACGTCACGGTCGGCGGGGAGGTCATCGAGGGGACGCTCACCCGCGGCTCGCTGGTCGCCAGCGACGCCGCGTGACCGCAGATGACGTCCATCGCACAGCAGTCGGATCACGCGCAATGGCCGGTTCAACCGGGTAGGATCTACCCATGAGCAAGCGGGACAAGAAGCCGCGCCCGGAGCGGGACCAGACGGACGAGAGCCTGCGTGCCGAGCGGCGTAACAGCGACAAGGTGTCCGAGCAGCGGCGCACCGCGATCGAGGAGGCGGCCGACCTGACGCTCGAGCGGGCTCGCGACCAGGCCGACGCCGTGCTCGACACCGCCCGCGACCGGGCCGACGCCGAGCTCGACCGGACCGACTCCGGGGCCGTCACACCCGCGGCGGTGGCCCACGAGCGCGCGCAGGAGGACGAGGCGTTGCAAGAGGAGCGCGACGCCGCCGACCGCAACCTCGAGCGCGAGCGCGAGGAGCACGCGCGCCTGCTGGCCGCCCTGCTGCCGCTCGAGCGCGAGAAGACGGACCGCTACTTGTTTACCGAGCGGGCGCGCTCCGACGACGCGGTCGAGCACCGCGACGACTTCCTCGGGATGGTGAGCCACGACCTGCGCAACCTGCTCAGCGGCATCGTATTGAACGCGACGCTGGTGCTCAAGCGGACCTCCGTGACCGACGAGGACCGGCGCACCGTGGACTCGATGCAGCGCATTCAACGTTACGTCGCGCGCATGAACCGGCTGATCGGCGACCTGATCGACGTCGTCAGCATCGACGCCGGCAAGCTCGCGGTCCAGCCCGAGCTGCACGACGCGAGCGTGTTGCTCGGCGAGGCCGTCGACGCGTTCGCGCTGGTCGCCGCGGAGAAGGGGATCG
>JAYUXQ010001385.1:0-6116 GCA_043752905.1 Nannocystis sp.
GCCGTGCTCGGGGCCGAAGTACGCCGCGATCTCGGCGCCTGCGCGGCGCAGGACGACGCTCGCATGCACCAGGTGGCGATCGACGCTCGCCGGGTGCGCGACGAGACCGATCTTCCGACCCTTCACGCGCGCGAGGGCGGCGCGGTCGCCGGCCGCGATGCGATCGAGCCCCGTGCGCACCGGCGCGGTCATGCGCTCGGCGGCTCGCCCGGATCGCCCGCGAACTTGTAGAGCACGGCCATCCGGACGGCGACGCCCGCCTCCACCTGATCGAGGACCACGCTCTGCGGGCCGTCGGCCACGCCGCCGTCGATCTCGACGCCGCGGTTCATCGGCCCGGGATGCAGCACGACGCCGTCGGGCGCGAGGCGCTCCAGCCGGCGCTCGCTCAGGCCCCACGCGGCGTGGTAGCTGGCGTCGTCGGGCAGCTGCAGGCTCGCGGGTAGTCTCTCTCGCTGGATCCGCAGCATCATCGCCACGTGCGCGCCGTCGAGGGCGGCGTCGAGGTTCGGCGCCAGCTCCACCGCGAACTCGGCGGCCAGCGTCGCGGGTGCCAGCTCGCCGGGGCCCGCGATCACCAGATCGGCGCCGAGGGCCCGCAACAGCCGCAGGTTCGATCGCCCGACCCTGCCATGTCGCAGGTCGCCGCAGATCGCCACGCGCAGCCCCTGCATGGCCCCGGGGACAGGTTCGCGGCCGAAGGCCTCGAGGATCGTCAGCGCGTCGAGCAGCGCCTGCGTCGGGTGCTCGTGCGCGCCGTCGCCAGCGTTGATCACCCGCGCCCGCAGCTGCGAGCACAGCCACGCCGGGTAGTTGTCGCGGCGGTCACGGACGACGATCGCGTCGAAGCCCATGGCATCGAGGTTGCGCAGCGCGTCGAGCTCCGTCTCGCCCTTGGCGGCCGAGCTCGACGCGTCGTGTTGAAAGTCGACGACCTGCGCCCCGAGCCGCCGCGCCGCGACCTCGAACGACAGCCGCGTGCGCGTGCTCGGCTCGGCGAACAGGCTCAGGACCTGCGCACCGACCAGGCAGCCCGAGCGCCGCGGCCCATCACCGGAGGCCAGCGGGATCACAGCGCGCGCCGCGGACAGCAGGGCGCAGGTCTCCGCCACATCGAGATCGGCGATCTCGCACAGGTCACGACCGGGGCGCCGCGCCCCCATCGTGACCCCGAGGGAGACATCAGAGGATCGTTTCTCCTGATCGCCGCCGCCGAGCCCGTGGCCCGTCGCGCTCGCTGCAGTGTCGGATGCTGCGCGCATGTCTCCTTCCCCGCTGCCGCAGCCGGGTTACTCCGCGCTCGCTGCCCGGTCAAGCGACGCGGCCCACAGATCGCTCACAGGGGACCCGGGTGCTGCTACCCTGGCGCCAAGGAACTCGCGCATGGCCGACCCCACCAACGTCCCGACCGCGGCGGTGCTGCTCATCGGCAACGAGCTCCTGAGCGGCAAGATCCGCGACCAGAACGGTCACAACCTGGCGAAGATGATGCGCCGCCGCGGCATCCGCCTGCTCGAGGTGTGCACGGTGGAGGACGAGCTCACGGCGATCGGCGCCGCGCTGCACCGCCTGCTGGAGCGCAGCCCGCTGCTCTTCACCTCCGGCGGCGTCGGCCCGACCCACGACGACGTCACGATGGAGGCCATCGCCCTGGCGCTGGGCCGTCCGCTGCGCCGTGATCCGGCCATGGAGCAGATCCTCCGCAGACACTTCGGCGAGGGCATCACGCCCGCCGCGCTCAAGATGGCTGACCTCCCCGAGGGCACCGAGCTGACCGCCGAGCACGGCTGGCCGGTGATGCGCCTGTCGCTCGCCGGCGGCCGTCGGATCTACATCCTGCCGGGGATCCCGGAGCTGTGCCGGGCCAAGATCGAGGTGCTCGAGGCGATCCCCGGCGAGCTGCCCGACGCCGGCGGCTGGGCGCTCGAGCTGCTGCACACCGCGATGGACGAGGCCGACCTGGCCGAGCCCCTCAACCGCGTCGTCGCCGAGTACAGGGCCGTCGAGATCGGGTCCTACCCGCGCTGGACCCCCGACGAGCACGGCCACCTGCGCTGCGTCGTGCGCCTGACCTTCGAGGCGATCGGCGCCGACCGCCACCTCGCGCGCGCGGCCCGTGACGCCCTCGCATGTGCCATCGGACCCGAGGCCCTCATCCCCGAGGATCCGCCCACATACGGTGCTTGACAGCCCCGTCCCGTGCGAGCGCCCGCTCACGCGGGCGCCCCGGCCGGGCCAGCACGAGCGCAGCCCCTGGTGCACGGGCCCCGTCGGACGTGCTAGCTTCCCGGCCATGCGCCGCCCCCCCCCTGCGCCCTCGTTAACCCGCGCCCTCGCCCTCGGGCTCACGATGACGGCCCTCGGCGCGGTCGCGAGCTTCTCATCGGCGTGTCAGCAGGAGAAGAAGGATCTGCTGGCGCTGCCGGCCGCCTACGACCCCGCAGGTGCCGACCTGACCCTCAACAAGAAGAACCTCGAGGCCTTCAATTTGCTCGGCAAGGACGCGCGACGCAAGCACGTCAAGCAGCTCAAGGAGACCCCCGGGAGCTTCGCCGGCCAGGCGATCTTCCAGAGCGGCAACGGCCTCGCGCCGACGGTGGAGGACTCGCAGCACGGCGCCTATGAGCTGTTCGCCCACGTCCCCGACCCCATCCTGTACGAGATCACGATCGACTACCAGATCTTCACCACGCCGGAGCTCGGCCGCCCGCTCGCCCCCAACCACGCGATCAGCTTCCGCGGCACCCTCATCGACCTCCGCTTCGAGGACGAGACCAAGCCCCGCAAGCTGACGATGCGCGTCAAGGCCGACAGCGTCGAGACGATCACCGACAAGACTGTCGCTAGCGCCCCGGCTGCCCCGGCTGCCCCGGCTGCCCCGGCCCCGACTCCCGCCTCCTGAGCGCGCACGTGGCCCCTGGCCGAAAGTACCACCGCCTTGTTTGACTCCGTAGGCTCTCCCCTCACCTGGGGCATTTTCTTCGTTGGCTTCTTCGTGATGCTGGCGCTCGATCTGGGCGTCTTCAACCGCAAGCCGCATCGAGTGTCGATGGGCGAGGCCCTGCGCTGGTCGATCGTCTGGGTGTCGCTGAGCCTCACGTTCAACGCCTACATTTATTACGCCTTCGGCCAGGAGAAGGCGCTCGAGTTCATGAGCGCCTACTTCATCGAGGAGGCCCTGAGCGTCGACAACATCTTCGTATTCGTCGTCCTGTTCCGCTACATGAAGATCCCGCAGGAGTACCTGCACCGGGTCCTGTTCGCGGGCATCCTCGGCGCCTTGATCCTGCGCGGCGTGTTCATCGGCGCCGGCCTGGCCCTGATCCAGATGTTCACGTGGAGCCTCTACGTGTTCGGCGCCTTCCTGCTGTTCACGGGCCTGCGCCTGCTGTTCATCCACGAGGGCGGCGGCGGCGACGGCCAAAAGGACAATTGGGTCAAGCGCATGGCCGAGAAGTACCTGCGCGTCACCAAGGAGTTCGACGGCCCGCGCTTCTTCATGGTCAAAAACGGCCGCCGCTTCGCCACGCCGCTGTTCACGACCCTGCTGATGGTCGAGACCGCCGACGTCGTGTTTGCCCTCGACTCGATCCCGGCGATCTTCGGCATCACCACCGACCCCTTTATCGTCTTCACGAGCAACATGTGCGCCGTCATGGGCCTGCGCTCGATGTTCTTCCTGCTGGAGAACGTCATCGACCGCTTCCATCTGCTCAAGTACGGCCTCGGCCTCGTGCTGAGCTTCGTCGGCATCAAGATGATCCTCGGCATGGGCCTCGGCGCCTGGATGGACCCGTTTCACATCCCGGTGAAGATCTCGCTGCTCGTGGTCGCGGGGCTGATCGGCGGGTCGGTGCTGCTCTCGCTGGTGTTCCCGCCGCGCCACGTGCCCGAGCCGCCCGCGAGCTGAGCCGCGCCCTCGTACCGCCGCCGGGGTTTCACATGACCAGGCACTTCGGTGTGTTCGCAAATCGCCACCATCTCCGGCCTCGCATCATTCCGCCGTCCGCCGTCCCGACGCCCGGGCAGCAACTCGCGCTCGGCCTTCGTGGTTGCCTGGAGGATCTCGAGGCAGGCCCGCACGACGGCCTCGACCTGGGCGAGGCGACGGCCGCGAGCTGGCCGCGGCTGGCCGCGTGAGCGCTGGCGCGTCGCCGCGACCGCTGATCCACCACATTCGCCCGGCTCCGATACAATGAGGTGATGATCGACAGCCTCGGCCCGACCCAGCTCGAGGGCGCGGATCTCACGCTACCCGATCTGACGAGCGCGCACGAGGATGCCGCGACGCCGACCCACGCGGGCCGCTTTCGCATCGAGGAGCGGATCGGTGCCGGCGGAATGGGCGTGGTCCACCTCGCATACGACCCGAACCTCGATCGCCACGTCGCCGTCAAGCTCCTGCACCCGCGCCTGACCGCCGACCGCCACGGGCCGCTCCGCCTGCTGCGCGAGGCCCACGCGATGGCCCGGCTGCAGCACGCCAACGTGGTCACCGTCCACGAGGCGGGCACCGTCGGCACGCAGGTGTGGGTCGCAATGGAACTGATCCGCGGCCAGACACTGCACGCGTGGCTAAGGGCCGGGCGGCGAGCCTGGACCGAGGCGCTCGACGTCATGCTCGCCGCTGGTCAGGGCCTCGCCGCCGCCCACGCTGCCGGGCTGGTCCACCGCGACATCAAACCCGAGAACATCATGATCAGCGACGACGGTCGCGTGCGCGTGATGGACTTCGGCCTCGCGCACCTCGTGCACCCCGGCGTCCCCGCCGGCACGGCCGCTGACCCGGCCCTGAACGCCGCGGGCCTCCTGGTCGGCACGCCGCGCTACATGGCCCCCGAACAATTCCGGCTGCTCGAGGCCGACGCCCGGAGCGATCAATTCGCGTGGTGTGTCACCTGCTGGGAGGCGGTCTACGAACAGAGTCCGTTCGCCGGCAACACGCTGGCAGCGCTGCGCGAGACGGTGATCGCCGGCCGGATCTCCCCGCCGCCGGCCGGCCACCCGGCGCCCAAGTGGCTGCGCGAGCTGCTCGAGCGCGGCCTGAGCGTCGACCCCGCGCGCCGCTTCGCCGGCATGCGCGAGCTGTTCGCCGCGATCTCGGCCAATCGCCCGACCTTCGCCGCGCTGATCGCCGACAAGAACGCCGCCGCGCTGCGCATCGAGGCGATGATCGGGTTTCTCCTCGTGCCCTCGTTCTGGGTGCTCGACTGGCTGGTACTGCGGCCGTGGGTGTGGCTAACCCTCGGCCTCCGCCTGGCCTGCGCCATCTATGCCGCGGCGATCGTCGCGCTCTCGATCGTCTCGCCGCGGCTGCTCCGCCGCCACGTAGTCGTGCTCGCATTCACCTATTCACAGTTGATCGTCTGGTCGATCGCCCTGATGTGCTTCCTGCACGAGGGCTACGAATCTCCATACTACGCCGGCATGAACTTGCTGTACCTGGCAGTCGGCCAGTTCTTCTCGTGGAACCTGCGGACCTCGCTGGCCTTCGCGGGCGTCGCGTACGGCTTCTACATGCTACCGCTGGCCCTGGGACTCCTGCCGATCCGCGACCCTGCCCTCGCGCTGTCGAACCAGTTCTTCATTCTCAGCACGATCCTCATCACCGTGATCTCGCAGGTCCATAGCTTCGGCCACCTTCGCCGCGAATTCGCCGAGCGGGCACTGCAAGAGCGCCTGCTCGCCGAAGCCCGCGCACCGCGGCGCGCGACCACGCCGGCCCCCGGGCGCACAACGGTCGGACCCCGCGGCCGGCGTCGGCGTCGGCACGCGTGAGACCGGTGCTCGGCGTCGCAACGACATACGGCTGAATCGAGTAAACCGCGGCGACCTGCGCCATCTCTGAGTCGTTGCAGATCAGTCGAGGCAATACACTTCCGTCTGGGCGGGCCGTTCTGCTGCTGGGGGATGTTTGGTGTCTCGCAACCCATACGTACCCCGGCACGGCCCGCTTTTCAAAAAATCAGGCGACTAAGTCCTCGAAATTACTGGTATATGGTGTCGTCCAAAGAGAGCCGCACCCATCTGAAACAACGTGGTTTCACTCGATGCCATGTTGGCGATTGGCGGGTTCGGTAACGCCGTTCATCTCGGGTATTGGTGATGTGATACCT
>JAYUXQ010001386.1:0-6110 GCA_043752905.1 Nannocystis sp.
CGAATGGATCCCGAAGGGACGGGGGGCCATGTCTGTCCTGGTCCTCAGCCGCCGTTCCGAGCGCGGGTTACAGCGCTCCCACGACGCTGTGGCGGTGACGTTACCGGCGCTGTCGATGGCGGCGGCTCACCAACTCCTGACGGGTCTGGCGCCCGAGGCAGCGCAGGAGATCGCTAATGGCGTCCTGGATCCCCTCGTCCAGTTCCTCGACGGGCACCCGCTCGCCCTCCGTCTCGTCGCCAGCGAACTTCGCACGCACCCCGCGAGCGAGGTCATGGCTCGTCACGGACGCGACCTGGGGTCGTTCGATCCGCAGCGTTCGGTCGGCATCCTGCTGGGCCAGGCGCTCGACGAGCTCGGCGACGAACGGCGGCTTCTCGACGCCCTGGCCGTGTGTGCGCCGGGGGAGACGGACGGGCGACTCCCGTTCAAAATGACGGGCCTGGACGCCGCTGCTATCGAAGGCCCCGCGCGGCAGGGTCTCGTGGCGGTCGAGGGCGAGAGCATTCATCTCCATGAGCTGGCGAGGCTCGCGTTGCTCCGGAAGCTCGACGAGGAGCAACTTCGGGGTCTCGAGAGGAGCCATGCTGCGGCCGTTAGCGAGTTCCTCGATGAACCGTCCGGGGCTGATGCCCGGCAACTCTATGAAGATCTCGTCCTGGCGATCGAGCGGCTGACGGCCCCCGGTGTGACGCAAAATGCGTCATTGTTGCTGACCCTGACACAACGACTCAATGAATCCCCTTATTGGTCAGGCTCGCGGCGCAAACATCTGCAGCTCGTGATGGCCGGATTTCGCCGCGCGAGCGTCCTGTTCGACCGCGACACCGAACCGCTCGAGTGGGCGACGGCAAGGGTCAGGCTGGGTGCGGCAATCGTCCTTACAGGACGCACCGACCGTTCCATCGAGGTCGTCATCGATGAGGCGTTACAGGCGTTATCCGAGGCGCTTACGGTCGTTTCCCGCGATCGATGGCCGCGGTTGTGGGCTCGAGCCAAAGCCAACCTGGGAGATGCGCTTGCCGTCCTGGGAGACCAGGGGCAGCATGTGACGTCAAGCTCGCTCGAGTCCTATCGTGAGGCACTGCAGGTCTTCACCTTGGAGGAAAACCCTGAAGAATGGGCGAATATCTATTTGGATATGGCCTCCACCGCCTTCCCGGAAGAGAAGGCTGTCGAGTACATTCAAACCGCACTTCAGGCGTTGTCTCCGGATGCCACTCCGGGATCATGGGCTCGGGCACAAGGGGTGCTGAGCATCATTTATCAGGAAATGGCTGCTGCCAATCCGAGTGAAGCAGACCGGCTCTATGGCATGGCGCTCGACGCGGTCAGAGCTGCCTTGACTGTCTATACGCGAGAGCGAACGCCGGGCCAATGGGCAACTGGTCTGTCGGCGCTGGGGAATATCCTGTCGCGCGGTCCATTTCCAATGCCGGGCGAGGAATTGCCCCCCTGGTCGGGGAGCGATGAGGATCTGAGGACCGCTTTCGAGTCGTATCAACAGGCATTAACCGTCAGAACGCGGGAGGACTTTCCGGACAAGTGGGCCCAAATCCATTGGCGGCTCGGACAGCTCCACGAGAGGAGCACGATCGGTGACCGGAGCGAGAACCTGCAGCGCGCGGCCGCGGCATACCAGGCCGCGATGGAGGTAGATTCCCCCGTGCAGAGTCGGGCGCGGGAACGCTATGAGTACATCTTCAAGCTGCTCATTTTGCGATCGATGCCCAAATCTTAGTGAGGGCTGAGAATGCTCGCGCGGTGCGATAGCGACGAGCGTTCACGCCGGAAGTTCTCCGCCGCATCTCTTGGAGGTCGGCCCCTCGTCGCCTCGGCGATGATGCCGCTGCAGTAGGCGCCGAGGCTGACCGGGCCGATGCCGACGAGTCCGGCGTCGGTCGGCCACCCTGGCGGATTCGTAGCGACCGGGATTTCATGGGAATTTCATCGCTGCCGTGTCACCATTCGTGGATGGTGGATGTACCGTGGACCCTCGGAGTGCTCGGCCTTTTTGGGCTCGGGATGGCGTGCGGGCCCGGTGCTCCGCAGGAGACGACCGCGGCGAAGGAGACACCGACGGGGCGACGCCCTGGGGCGCTTCATGTGCGAGCGGAGCCTGCCGTCGCTCGGTCCGACGGCGCAGTCGCTGCTGGGCGCGGGTGATGTCAACGACGACGGCCGCATCGACTTCGTGATCGGCGATGCGACCAGCTCGACGATCATGGTGCTGCCGACGCAACCGATCGGGGCTGCTGGTCAAATTTGGGCTGAGGCGGTCGAAGGTCGGTCAGGACGCGGGCGTGGCGACGCGGCGGGCCGCGATCCAGGCGCGCGCCTCGGCCTCCTCGCGGACGAACACGAGGGCCGTGTTCTCGCCACCGAGCAGGTGGATCGCCTTGACGAGCAGGGTGGCGATCGCCCGGGTGCCGAAGCCGGTGTTGTAGCTGGCCATGCCGCTGGCCCGGTGCGTCCGGTTCCAGTCGGCGATGTAGCGGCGGGCGTCCGCGTGCACGGTCGTCGCGTCGGCGAGGTCGGTGAGCACGAAGCAGCTGCCCGTTTCGGTCAGCACCTGCGCCATGAGGTCGTGCAGGAGGACCGCGTGCTCGCGGGTCACCGGGCCATGGACCTCCACCTCGATCACGTCGCCGACCTGCCGCGCGCGGTGCGGACCCATCACCAGCTCGCGTTCCATCGCGCGGAGGCTAACACGAGCCGCTGGCGCGTCGGCCCGCAGATTGCGCGTACAGGCGTCCGGCGGGAATGGTGAGCACGTCGGCTTTTTGGTAGGGTGGGGCATGTTCGCCCCTGCCGTGTCCCGACTCCGGTGGCTATGTCTCGCGTCGCTCGCGGGCGGGTGTCCGCAGAACGACAAGTTCGCGGACGATCCGCCGGAGGAGGACACCGACGCCGATACGGACGTCGAGGTGCCGACCCGCTATCGCGCGACGATCCGGCGGACGGGCTTTGGCGTCGCGCACATCACGGCGGACGACCTCGGCAGCGCGGGCTTCGGGCAGGCCTATGCATTCGCGCAGGACCACGCGTGCGTGCTGGCCGATCAGATCATCAAGGTGCGCAGCGAGCGGGCGGTGTTCCTCGGGCCGGGCACGAATGATGCGCACGTCGACAGCGACTTCGGCTACCTGGCGCTCGACGTGATGGGGCGCGCCGAGGCCGGGTTCGCGGGGCAGACGGCGGACGTGAAGGCGCTGATCGAGGGTTACGCGGCCGGCTATAACAAGTACCTGGCGGACACGGGGGTCGCGGCGGTGCCGGGGACGTGTCAGGGGCAGCCGTGGGTGCGGCCGATCTCCACGGTCGATCTGTTCGCGTATTACATCGACCTCGGGCTGCTCGCGAGCGGCAACCCGCTGCTCGACTATATCGCCACGGCGCACCCGCCGGGCTCGCCGCTGGTGGTGCCTGGCCGGCCGGTGGCGGGGCTGCGCGGGGCCAAGGGGACCAACCTCGGCAGCAACGGCTGGGCGATCGGGAGGACGCGCGCCGCGGGTGGTACGGGGATGGTGGTCGCCAACCCGCACTTCCCGTGGGAGGGCGAGCTCAAGCTGTGGGAGAGCCACGTGACGGTGCCGGGGGTGCTCAACATATATGGCGTCGGGCTGATGGGCGTGCCGGGCTCGCTGATCGGGTTCAACGACAATGTTGGCTGGACACACACGTTCTCGGCGGGGCAGCGCTTCACGATCTACTCGCTCGACCTCGTCGAGGGCGACCCGACGTCGTATTTGTATGATGGCAAGCCGCGCAAGATGGACGCGCACGAGCACGAGATCCTGGTGCGGCAAGAGGACGGCTCGCTGGCGACGCGGCAGCGCACGCTGTACTCGAGCCATTATGGGCCGATCCTCAACGTCGACCCGTTTGGTTGGAGCACGAGCCTGGCGCTGACGTACCGCGACGCGAACATCGACAACACGCGGCTGATCGAGCAGTTCCTCGGGATGAACCGCGCGCGCTCGCTGGCGGAGTTCAAGCAGGTGTATGTCGACGTCGGCGGGGTGCCGTGGGTCAACACGATGGCGGCCGACAAGGCGGGGGACGTCTGGTACATCGACGCGTCGGCGACGCCGCGGCTGAGCAAGCCGGCGATCGACGGCTGGCTCGCGGCGGTCGAGGACGAGTTTTTGCCGGGGGTGCTGTACGAGCAGGGCCTGGTGCTGCTCGACGGCAGCAGCTCGGTCAACGAATGGACGGAGGCCGCGGACGCGCGCAGCCCGGGCCTGGTGCCGTTCGACGAGCTACCACAGCTGGACCGCGACGACTTCGTGTTCAACGCCAACGACAGCTACTGGCTCACCAACCCCGCGGCGCCGCTCGAGGGTTACTCGCCGCTGCACGGCTTCGAGCGGGTGCCGCAGAGCCCGCGCACACACATGAACATGCGCCTGCTGACGGAGCAGGGCGGTGCCTCGGGGGACGACGACAAATTCACGGTCGAGGAGCTGCAGGCGGCGATCATGGGCAATCGGTCGTTCACGGCGGAGCTGTTGCTGGACTCGGTGGTCGCGCGCTGCGAGGGGGTGACCTCGGTGATGGTGCTGGGAGACGTGGTCGACATCGGCGGGGCCTGTGGGGTCCTGGCCGGGTGGGACGGGCGCTACGACGTCGGCAGCGTCGGGGCGGTGGTGTGGCGCGAGTTCCTGGGGACCTACGGGATCGACAGCCTGACCGACTACGGGCCGTTGCTGGCGGTCGGCTTCGACCCGGATGACCCGATCGAGACGCCGAACACGCTCGTCGACCCGCCGGCGATGGGTGAGGAGGACAAGGTGCTCGTGAGCCTCGGTCGCGGTGTGCTCAAGCTGGCGGAGGCCGGCGTGGCGATCGACAGCCCGCTCGGCGCGGTCCAGAGGGCGCCCAGAGCGGACCAGCAGTACGGGGTGCCGGGCGGGCAGGGCCGCGACGGGACCACCAACGTGGTGGTGTACGACGTGCTAAAGACGACGGTCGATCCCCCGACGCCGCGCGGCGAGGTGCTCAGCGACACGACCGGGCTGACCAGGGATGGGTACGTGGTCAACTACGGGTCGTCGTTCGTGATGGCGCTCGAGTTCGGCAAGGACGGCCCGCACGGGCAGGCGTTCCTGACCTACGGGGAGTCGGACGATCCCGCCTCGCCGCACTACGCCGACCAGACGGTGCTGTTTAGCGAGCAGAAGTGGCGGCCGATCGTGTTCACGGAGGCGGACATCGCCGCCGACCCGGCGCTGACGACGGTCGAGGTCGCGAGCGGCGGATGAGCCCATCTCCGTCCCACGCGGGCGCGCGATCCTGATACGGTGCGCGCATGCGGCGGTCCCTCGTTTACGTCGGCATCTTCGCGGTCGCGCTGGCGACCCTGATGCTCGAGATCCTGCTGACGCGGATCACCAGCGTGATCGCGTGGTACCACCTCGCGTTCTTCGTCATCGCCCTGGCGATGCTCGGCATGACGGCCGGCGCGGTGATCGTGTTCCTGTGGCCGCGGGCGTTCGCCGACGTGCCGCGGCGACTGTTCGACTCGGCGCTCGGCTTCGCCGCGCTCGCGCCCCCGGCGTTCGCGTGGACGATGTCCGGGCCGCTGCTGCCTGTCACCGACCTGATGGGCTTCGTCGCGCTGCTGGGGCTGGGGCTGGTGCTCGCGCTGCCGTTTACGGTGGTCGGGGTGACGCTGACGCTGGCGCTGACGCGCGCCGGACTGCCGCCGGGGCGCGCGTACGGGGTCGACCTGCTCGGCGCCGCGGCAGGAGCGGTGCTGGTGATCCCGGTGCTCGACGCGATCGACGCGGCCAGCGCGGTGCTCGTCGCCTCGGCGATCGCGGCGCTCGGGGCCCTGGCGTTCGCGTCGAGCATGTCCGGAGGGACAGGTCGCAAGGGGCAGGTCGTGGCGGCGGCGCTGGCGATCGCGTGGTCGGGAGCGGCGTGGTTCAACGCGACCGCCGGGGTGCCGCCCCTGCGACCGGCGTGGGTCAAGGGCGTGCACGAGGACTATGGTGCGCACGCGTGGGTCGGCTGGAACACGCACTCGCGGGTGACGGTGTCGCCGACGGTGGCGCTGCCGCCGATGCTGTGGGCGGCGGGGCGCAATACGCCCGCGGAGCAGCTGG
>JAYUXQ010001387.1:0-2429 GCA_043752905.1 Nannocystis sp.
CCGGCACCGACAGCGCCGTCACCCCCTGCCCCGCCGCGACGGCGACGAGGTCGGTGAGATAGATCTCCCCCTGCGCGTTGCTGCTGCCGAGTCGCGGTAACTCGCGGCGCAGCAGCTCGGCCGACGCGCAGTACACACCCGCGTTGCACTCGGCGATCCGCCGCTGCTCCGGGCTCGCGTCGCGCTCCTCGACGATCGCCAGCACCCGGCCGTGACCGTCCCGCACGACCCGCCCATAGCCGGTGGGGTCGACCGGCATGAAGCTCGCGAAGGCCAGGCCGCCGGGGCTCTCGTGGCACGCCCCGGCCAGTCGCCGCAGGGTCGCGGCGCGCAGGCGAGGGACATCGCCGCTGAGGATCAGGACATCCCCCTCGTGCTCCGCGATCGCCGGCAAGGCGCACAGCACCGCGTGACCGGTGCCCCGCTGCTCCGACTGCAACGCGTAGCGAAGCGAAGGATCGCCGGACCCGAGCGCCGCCTGCACCTGGGTCGCGCCGTGGCCGACGATCACGACCACCCGATCCGCACCGGCCGCCCTGGCCGCACGGATCGGGTGAACCACCAGCGGCTCGCCGTGCAGCGTGTGCAGGACCTTCGGCAGATCGGAGCCCATGCGGGTCCCCTTGCCCGCGGCGAGGACGACGGCGACCAGCGCGCTGACCATGGCGCACCCTATCACCTGACCCAAGAGCCAGCCACATCGCGGGCCCGTGCGACGAGCCCCGGCCCCCCCGCACCGCCCTGACCGGGCCGTCCACGCGGTGAGCAGATCTGCGCCAGAGGTCCCGGACAACCGGCGCGCGGACGCGCAGTCTCCGCTATGGGGCCCGGACGACCACGCAGGGCCTCACGCGGGCTCCCCGGGCGCGGCGACGCGTCCCCCGCGGCCGACCCGGTCGCACGCGGGGAAGTGACACGACGATGCGCCGGGGACCCCGGAGCCGGCGGACCGCGGTATCCTGGGGAGCCTCGCCTTGCACCGCCCGGGGTCTCCGTCGAGCCGCACCGCTGCCCTCATCGCATCATGCCCACGCAAGCACCCCCCGACAGCGACCTCGGCTTCCCGGCCAAAGGATCCCTCAAGCGCGTGCCCTTCGCGTACCTCGTCCGCGACATCGCCCGCACGCACACGACCGGCAACCTGTACCTGCTGGCCGGCGAGACCAAGAAGGTCGTGTTCTTCGTCGATGGCCGGCCGACGCTCGTGCGGTCCAACCTCGCGTCGGAGTTCCTCGGCCAGATCCTCACCGACCAGGGCCTCATCACGCAGGAGCAGTGCGACAACACCCTCGAGGCGATCCGTCGCACCGGCAAGAAGCAGGGCGAGCTGCTGGTCGAGATGGGGATCCTGTCCGAGGGCAACCTGCGCCACGGCCTCGAGGAGCAGGTCCGCATCAAGCTCTACGAGATCTTCGGCTGGGACGAGGGCCGGTTTCAATTCAAGCAGGGCGGCGAGCCCGGGATGCCGGCGACCGGCATGTCGCTCGAGAGCCCGGTCGAGGCGCTGATCCTCGCCGCGGTGCAGGAGCGCTGGACCGACGAGCGCGCGCGCACCCAGCTGAGGACCGTCGCCGACCGCTTCCCCGTCGTGCACGCGCGCTGGACCGGCGACATCTCGGCGCTCGACCTGCTGCCCGAGGAGATGTACTTCGTGCGCTGCATCGACGGCAGCCGCAGCGTCGACGAGCTGCTCGCCCGCAAGTACGACCCCGAGGTCCCGCAGCCGTCGACGCTGCTGTTCGGCCTGATCGGCGCCGGCGTGGTCGATGCCGGCGAGGCCAAGCAGCCGCGGCGCTTGCCCCCGCCGCGCCCGAACCTCGCGCCGACCAACATCTCCGACGACAAGCTCACGCCGAAATTTGACCAGCTGAGCGCGATCACCGAGTACGAGGACACGCCGTTGCCCGACAAGCTGCCCGGCGGCGCCGCGGTCTCGAGCAGCCGGAACCCGCGCATCCCGATCCTCCCCACCGAGGACGAGGAGATGTTCCGCGGCCTCGATGCCGGCGACGAGAGCGTCGTCACCGACTCGCAGGCCCTCCAGCGCGCCGTCGAACGCACCATCGAGCGCAACGTCGAGCGCAACGTCAAACCCGTCAAGCCCGTCAAACCCGTCAAACCCTTCAAACCCGTCATCCACGCCCCCGAGCCGACCCCGCTCGACGACGAGACCGACTTCGGCGACCTCGGCGACGACGACGACGAGACCGACTTCAGCGAGCTGATGCACACGCAAAAGCCCAACGGCGAGGTCGCGGCCGCCGCGACGCCGCGGCAGGCCGCCCACGACTCGGGCAACAGCGTGCTACCGCAGCCGCCGCTCAAGGCCGACTCCGGTCGCTCGCCGCAGCCCCAGTCCGGCGCGACGAGCAAGCCCGACTCCGGTCGCTCGCCGCAGCCCCAGTCCGCGACGAGCAAGCCCGACTCGG
>JAYUXQ010001388.1:0-6095 GCA_043752905.1 Nannocystis sp.
CGCCGTCGACCGGCGCCTCGGCCATCCGCGCGGCGTCCGTCCTCGGCAAGAAGCGCGAGGGCGTCGGAGCCGGGGTCGCGGTCGCCGATGCCGAGGCCGAGGCTGGAGCGACCGAGACGGGCGGCGAGACCGGTGCAGGGTCGGGCGACGGTGCGGGGGCGACGGGCTCGGAGCTGGCGGGCTCGGGCGCAGGTGTGCCGGACTCCGCGGTCGAGCCGGGGGCCCCCGTCATCGACGCGCCGGCCTCGGAGGCCCCTGCGGATGAGCCAGGCGAGCCGGGCGAGCCGGGCGAGCCAGGCGAGCCGGGCGAGCCGGCTGAGCCGGCTGAGCCGGGCGAGCCGGCTGAGCTGGATGAGATCGGAGCGGCGGGAGCCGTCGAGCCGGGGCTGGTCGCCGGCGGGGTAGAAGCGCCGGGGACGGCGGCCGGAGCGACTACCAGTGCGGCCCACAAGAACGTTGCCTGCATGATCTTGAACTCTGAGAAGGGGATTTGCGCCCGGACACCGGCTATGTCAATCGTGAATGATTGGGCATGGAAAGATCGCAGGTGGATCCACCCGGGGATCCACCGGGGAGCCCCTGTGGCGCCGTCAGACGACGATATTGATCAGCTTGCCCGGGACGTAGATGACGCGGCGCGGGGTCTTGCCGGCGAGGTGGCGAATGACCTCCGCGTCGGCGAGCACGCGCTGTTTGATGTCGTCCTCGCTGGTGCCCTGGGGGATCGCCAGCTCGGCGCGACGCTTGCCCTGGATCTGGACGACCAGGGGGAAGGTGGCGTCGACCAGCATCGCGTCGTCCGCAGCGGGCCACAGCTCATGCGCGAGCGAGGTGGTCTTGCCGAGCGCGCGCCAGATCTCCTCCGCGAGGTGCGGGGCGAAGGGCGAGAGCAGCAGGCAAAACTGCGCCAGCGTGTCGTGGTGCAGGGTCTCGCCCTCGTCGACGATGTCGCGGACGAACACCATCATGGCGCTGATCGCCGTGTTGAACGCGAGCCGATCGATACGCTCCGTCACCGCCTGGATCGTTCGGTGCAACAGCCTGCGCTGGCGGTCGGTCCCCTCCCCCGGCGGCAGCGTGCGCAGGCGATCCGGGGTGCCCTCGTCGGCTGTCTCGAAGGCCAGGCGATAGGCGCGCTGCAAGAAGCGATGACAGCCGGCGACGCCCTCGGTCTGCCACGGCGCCGAGTGCTCGAGCGGACCCATGAACATCTCGTACAGACGCATGGTGTCGGCGCCGAATTGATTGACCACGTCGTCGGGGTTGACGACGTTGCCGCGACTCTTGGACATCTTGTCCCATTGCACGTCGACGGCCTCGCCGGTCGCCTTGACCCGCCACTCGTCCGTGCCCGTCACCTGCTCGACGTCCGCCGGACCCCACACCTGCGCCTCACCGTCCGCGCCGCGGCGGCGGTCCTTCGGGAGATAGGTGGCGCCGAGCACCATGCCCTGATTGACGAGCCGCGCGAACGGCTCGCGCGTGCCGACGTGCCCGAGGTCGAACAGCACCTTGTGCCAGAAACGGGCGTAGAGCAGGTGCAGCACCGCGTGCTCGGCCCCGCCGATGTACAAGTCGACCGGCAGCCAGTAGTCGGCGGCGGCCCTCGAGAACGGCGCGGCGTCGTTGCCGGGGTCCATGAAGCGCAGGTAGTACCAGCAGCTGCCGGCCCACTGCGGCATGGTGTTGGTCTCGCGCACGCTGCCGTCGGGCAGGTGCACCCAGTCCGTCGCCTTGCTCAGCGGCGGCTCGCCGGTCTCGCCGGGCTGAAAGTCGTCGAGCTCGGGCAGCGTGACCGGGAGCTGGTCGTTCGGCACGGGCACGACGGCGCCATTGGCCTGATGCAGCAGCGGGAACGGCTCGCCCCAGTAGCGCTGCCGCGAGAACAGCCAGTCGCGCAATTTATACGTGACGCGCCGGCGCCCGAGGCCCTGCGCCTCGAGCCACGCGATCATCTTCTCCTTGGCCTCGGAGGTCGCAAGGCCGTCGAGGAAGCCGGAGTTGACCGCCGTGCCGGCCTCGGTGTGCGCGGCGTCCTGGACGGACGTACCACCGGAGACGACCTCGACGATCGGCAGGGACATCGCCCGCGCGAACGCATGGTCGCGCTCGTCGTGACCGGGCACCGCCATGATCGCACCGGTGCCGTAACCCATCAGCACGTAGTCGGAGATCCACACCGGGATGGGCTCGCCGTTGGCCGGGTTGATCGCGTGCGCGCCCGTGAAGACCCCCGTCTTCTGACCCTCGGCGGCCTCGGCCTGGCGGTCGCGCTCGCTGCGACGCGCAGCCCTGTCGACGTACTCGGTGACCGCCGAGGACCGCTCCGCGACGGTGATCTTGGCGACCAGCGGGTGCTCCGGCGCGAGCACCATGTATGTCGCGCCGAACAGCGTGTCCGGGCGCGTCGTGAACACCTCGATGGTCTTGATGGTGTCGGTGAAATTCTCGATCTTGAAGCGGACCTCGGCGCCGTCGCTGCGGCCGATCCAGTGGCGCTGCATGTCGAGCACGCTCGCCGCCCAGTCGAGGCCCTCGAGGTCCTTGATCAGACGCTCGGCGTAGGCGGTGATCCGCATCATCCACTGGCGCATCGGCCGGCGCACGACCGTGAGGCCCTTCTCGACCTGCTCCGCCACCTCCTCGTTGGCAAGCACGACCCGCAGCTCCGGACACCAGTTGACGGGCGCGTCGTGCAGGTACGCGAGGCGCTTGCCATCGATGTACTTGCGCACCGCCGCGTCACCCTGCGCACGGATGTCGGCGGGGATCGAGAGCTCGGCGATCGGACGGGCACGACCCTCCTCCGCGTCGTACCAGGCGCCCCAGATCTGCAGGAAGATCCATTGGGTCCACCGGTAGTAGCGGGGATCCGTGGTGTCGACCTCGCGCTCCCAGTCGTACGAGAAGCCCAGCGTCTTTAGCTGACGCTTGAAGTTGCGGATACACTCGGCCGTCCGCACCGCCGGATGCACGCCATTTTTCATCGCGTAGCGCTCGGCCGGTAGACCGAACGCATCCCACCCCATCGGATGCAACACGTTGAACCCACGCATCCGCTTGTAACGCGCCACGATGTCGGTCGCCGTGTAACCCTCCGGATGACCGACATGCAGGCCGTCGCCCGAGGGATACGGGAACATGTCGAGGACGTAATACTTCGGACGCTCCGGATCGATGTCGGCGCGGAAGGTGTGCTGGTCGTCCCAGAAGCTCTGCCAGCGGGCTTCGATGGCGCGAAAATCGTAGGTCATGGGGGGGCGTACGCTAATCCGTCGCGCGGAAAAAGCCAAGTGGATCGCGCCGGGTGCGTCACCCGGGATCGGGGCAGGGCTTCGCGGTCTGCTCGACGAAGATCTCGGCGCGTGCGTCGAGCTGCGCCGCGGTCACGACAGTCGGAACCTCGGCGTGCTGGCCGTGGCACAGGCTCTGGAAGCCGGACGGGGTCATCGTCAGCGCCTCGACCTGGTAGCGGCCCGACGTTGGGACCTCGACGCGCATGTCGAGGGCCGTCTGGCTGCTGGGACAGGTGACGGCGTCGCCGCTCCACTCCGCGTACGGATCGATCTCGATCGTGCACGGAGCCGTGAGCGACTCGCAGCCGACGCGGCGCGCGAGGAAGGTGATGACCGTCGCGCCCTCGGTGCCGCACAGGCCGATGACGTCGACCTTGCCGGTGAAGGTCGCGTGCGGCTCGGGGTCCTCGGCGGCGCCGCTGGTGTCCGTGGTGTCACCGTCCCCGGCTTCGGGCTCGACGCCGCCACAGGCGAGCAGCAGACAAACAGGGAGAAGCTCAAGGAGGCTCGGGGCGCGCATCTGCGGAGTCTGACCTACTTCGCCTTGCCCTTGCCACCCTTGGGCTTGCCCTGCTTCTCGACGTGCTTGTCGCCGGTCGCGCCCTTGCCGGTCGTCTTGGTGGCGCTGGCCTCGACGGCGGTCTTGCTCGACTTGAGGATGTCCTGCCAGACCTTGCGGCGCGCGGCGGGCAGCGTGCTCAGGCGGTCGCCGACCTCCTTCTCGACGGTCGACCAGCTCCTGCCCTTGGACAGCACGTCCTCGAAGGCGCCCAGAATAGGCGCGCGGTACAGCTTGTCGAGGTCGAGCTTGACGGTCGTCGCGGCCTCGGTCGCCAGCGTGCCGCTGCCGTGGTAGCGGCCCTTGCACGCGGCCTGCACCTTGGGCTGGGCTGCACCGACGCTGGCGATCGCAGCGTCGACCTCGGCGAGGCCGGCGGTGGCCAGCGCGTCGGGGCCGAGCGTCGACCACAACTTCGTCAGCGCGCCGAGCAGCGTCTGCGCGTGGCGGGTGCTCTGGCGTAAAACCTCGCCTGCCGGGGCGTTCTTGGCCACGGGCGCCTTGTCCTTGCCGGTCACCATCGTCGTGCACACCGCCGCCTGCGCGAGGCTGACGCGCTGCAGGTCCTGCGCGAGACGCAGGCCGAGCGCGGCGACCCTGGCGGCGTCCGGCGACTGCTGCGCGGCGCCCTCGGCCTCGCCAGCGAGGTGCTCGCTGACCTCGAGGTCGAGCTGCGCGGCGGTCAGGTCGTAGCTGGTGAGTCCGGTCGGCAGCAACGCCGCGAGCTTGTCGGCGGCGACGCGGTAGCCCTGCCCTGCCCCGTCGACCTCGACGGGCGCGCCGGTGTACTTGCCGGCCCTGGCGGTCAGCTTTTGCACGCTCGTGGGCGGGGCCTTGGGGAGGTTGAAGCCGACGCGGTCGGCGGCGACGAAGTGGGTCTTGAGCGGCTTGCCGCCGAGCGTGAACTTGGTCTTCTCCGAGAAGTCGGCGCCGCGCACGACGCCCTCGACGCCCTTGCCGCCCGCACCTGTCCAAAAGGCCAGGCCGTGCACGACGGGGGTCTTGACGGTCACGACCGGCTTCTTGCTGGCGAATTCACGGCCCTGCGTGACGGCGATCAGCGGCTGGTCGACGGGCGCGTCGGCGGGGATCGTCAGCACCACCTTGCCGGCCGTGGCCGCCGCGACCGGCGTCAGTGTGACCTGTCCCAAACGCCAGGTCGTGACCGCGTCGAGGTGCTTGCCGCTGACCTTGAGCTCGCCCGGGGCGCCGACCTCCTTCGGCACCGTCGTCAGCACCGGCGTCGGGTGCACGGTGAAGTCGGCGGCGAGGCTCGCCGATTTGCCGCGCGCGCTCGCCTTGAGCGGCCCGGTCTTGCTGCCCTTGGCGATCGTCAGCGCGGCCTCGGTGTCGGCTTGTTCGCTGAACTTGAGCGCCTTGCTGCCGAGCTTGAACTTGACCGGCGCGGCCAGATGGGCGCCCTTGACGGTGATCGAGTCGCCCTCGAAGGCCGAGGTCGGCTCGGCGCTGGCCAGCGTCGGCGCGTAGAACACCTCGTAGTCCTTCTTCACGGCCGCCTCGCCGCCGGGGCTCTTGACCGCGAGCGGCCCGGTCTTGCTGCCCTCGACGGCGACGAACTTGATCGCGGTGTCGGTCTGCTCGGCGATCTTGACCTTGCTGCCGGCGAGCGTCAGCTCCGTGACCTTCGCCAGGCCCTTGCCCTTGATCGTCACCGTCTCGCCGGGCGCGGCGAACTTCGGCGTCACCGAGGTCAACCTGGGCGCGGGCACGAAGGTGAACGCGGTCAGCTCGGCGGCCTTCTTCTTGCCGCGCTTGAGCACCAGCTTCTTGCCGGCCTTGGCCTTGTCCGGGACCGTCGCGGTGATGCTGGTCGGCGTGATCTTGAGGTCGGTGAGCGTGAGGCTGTCGAGCAGCAGCGTGTCACCCTCGGCGAAGTTGCTGCCGGTGATCGTGATCGTGCCGCCGGCCGCGAACTCGGCGGGGGCCACGGCCGTCAGCGCGGGCGCGGCGGCGGTCCCGGACGCCGGCGCCGGGTCGGCCCCGCGCGTCGTCTGCGGGTTTGCGAGCACAAGCATGGCGATCGCTACCGTGAACCCGAGAGCGGTCGCCGTGAGGCCCCGACCCCGCGATCGCAGCGGGCGCCCGGGTGCGGTCATGCTCGTGTTTGTGCTAGAGGGGCGACGATCTGTGAACAACACGCGCAGACTTTCCACTCATCACACGCTCTCCGTCAAGCTATTCTCGCGGCCTTCCCGAGCACGATCATGATCATGTCGAAG
>JAYUXQ010001389.1:0-2421 GCA_043752905.1 Nannocystis sp.
CGCGACCGCGAGCAGTCGATGCTGACCTTCGAGGTCCGCGACACCGGCATCGGCATCGAGCCCGACAAGCTCGCCGTCATCTTCGACAAGTTCACGCAGATCGACGCCTCGCCGACCCGCCGCTACGAAGGCGCCGGCCTCGGCCTCGCGATCACGCGGGAGCTGTGCGCCATGATGGGCGCCACGATCGACGTCCAGAGCCGTCCCGGCGGCGGCACCTGCTTCACCGTCGTCCTCCCGATCCACATCCCGCTCGCGAGCCAGTCGCTGATCCTGGCGAGCCAGTCGAGCCAGTCCTCGAGCTCCGGCGCCGCCGCCTCGACCTCGAGCGGCAGCCTGCTCTGATCGCCCGTGGGGCCTGCTGCGCCTTGGATTGGCGCCAGGACCCCGTTCGGGTGAGCCCGCGCACGGAGCGCCTTTGCGAGCGTATGTTCGACAACGCGCTATCGTGGCGGGTGCAACGCGCGATCATGACGAACGACGTCGACCTACTCATCATTGGTTCGGGCCCCGCGGGCTGCTCGACGGCGCTCCATCTCGCGCGGCTCGATCCTGCACTGGCGCGCAGGACCGTCGTCCTCGACCGCAACGAGCACCCCCGCCACAAGCTGTGCGGCGGCGGCCTCGTCAGCGACGTCGACACGATCCTCGACAACCTCGGCCTCGACATCGACGAGGTATCCCACGTCGACGCCGGGTGGGCCCAGCTGCACTTCCAGGGTCGTGGGATCCGGATGAAGCTCAAGGACATCGCGTTCCACGTCGTGCGCCGCCGCGAGTTCGACAGCTGGCTCGCCGCCAAGGTCCGCGACAGCGGCGTCACCTTGCTGGAGAAGACCCAGGCGATCAGCCTGCGCCAGGTCGACGGCGGCGTGCTCGTCGAGACCAACCGCGGCACCTTCCGGGCCCGCGCGGTCGTCGGCGCCGACGGCACGAAGGGCTTCGTGCGCCGTGCGATCTCCGGCGACGCCGGCCCGATCGCCCGCGTCGTCGAGGTCATGGTCCCACCGCCGCGCGGCCCGTCCCCCGAGCCGATCGTCGCCGACGACGAGGCCCTGTTCGAGTTTCGCAACATCGCCTCCGGCGTGCAGGGCTACTTCTGGAGCTTCCCGATGCAGATCGAGGGCAAGTCGATGCGCAACCTCGGCGTCTACGACAGCCGGGCGATCGACGCCCCGCTCGCCGGCTCGCTCAAGGGCTTCCTCGAGCAGGAGCTCGCGCGCCAGGGCGTCCGCCTCGAGGACTGCAAGGTCGAGGGCCACCCGATCCACCTGTTCGCCCCACGCAGCATCCTCTCGGCCCCCAACATCATCCTCGTCGGTGACGCGGCCGGCGTCGACCCGCTGCTCGGCGAGGGCATCAGCCTCGCCCTCGGCTACGGCGAGCTCGCCGCCCGCGCGATCCTCGACGGCTTCGCCCGCGACGACCTCGGCTTTCGCGACTACACCCGCCGGATCCATCGCAGCCCGATGGGTCACTCGATGCGCTACCGCTACCACGCCGCCCGCCTCGTCTACCGCATGCACCACCCCGCGCTGCAGCGCATCGTCTGGTGGTACCTGCGACCCGTCGTCCGTCGCTTCATCATCGACTTCGTGTTCAACTGGGCCCGCACCAGCAACCTGCCGCCCGCGCTCCCGCGCCCGAACCTGCACGACGCCGGCACACTCGCCGCCGCCCGCTGAGTCGCTGCTGACCCGCCCACGATGACCCACTCCGACGCCTTCTACCACCCCGACGCCTTCTACCACCCCGACGGCGACCTCCTGGTCGCCACCCCGCTCACCCGCGGCCCCTGGCACATCGACCATCAGCACGGCGGCCCCCCGGCGGCCCTGCTCGCCCGCGCGATCGAGGTGCTCGCCCCGCCCGCGCTCTGGCACCCGGCCCGCTTCACCCTCGACTTCCTGCGCCCCGTCCCCGTGACCCGCCCGCTGCGCGCCGTCGCCGAGCTCACCCGCCGAGGCAAGCAGGTGCTCGGCCTGTCTGCCCGCCTCCTCGACGGCGACCAGGCGGTCGCCACCGCGACGGCCCTGTGCATCCGTCGCCTCGAGCACGACCTCGACCTCCCGGCTGGCGCGGCGCCGGCCGGGCGGCCTCGCGACCCCGAGAGCTTCGAGCCCTTCGACTTCTCGTTCTTCCGCTGGGACATCGGCTACCACACCGCGATCGAGGCCCGCCTCGAGTCCGGCGAGATCGGCCGCGGCCCCGCCGTCGCCTGGATGCGCACCCGCCAGCCGCTCGTCGCCGGCGAGCCCACCTCGCCGCTACAACACGTCCTCATCGTCGCCGACGCGATCAACGGCGTCGGCTTTGTCCTCGACCTCGCCCGTTACACCTTCATCAACGCCGACCTCGGCGTCCACCTCCACCGCCTCCCCGTCGACGCGTGGATAAGACTGGCAGCGGTGCCCTCGCCGC
>JAYUXQ010001390.1:0-6075 GCA_043752905.1 Nannocystis sp.
TAGAAGGGTTCGACCGCGGCGAATCTTCGGGCGTAGATGGGCATGCCGTCGCGGTCGATGTGCAGCCATCCGGCCGCATCGCGGGCGCGCGCGAAGCCCTTGTGAAACACGTCGAGGTCGAGGAACCAGCGGCCGTGCAGTGGGCTGCCGTCGGGGTCGATATGGGTGGAGCGGCCGTCCGGGCGCTGGACCACGGCGAAGCCGTCGCGGTAGTCGCCGGCGTAGTGCCAGCGCCTGTGGTAGGCGGGCTGGCCGTCGGCGGTGATATGATAGTAGTCGCCGGCGCTGTCGCGCACGGGACAGCGGCCGTGTTGGAAGTTGCCGCACCACGCACGACGCTCGGGGTATGGGTCGCCACCTTCGATATCGATATGATGCCAGCCGTCATGGGCGGTGACGGCGGCGAGGCCCTCGTAGTAACCGAAGGTACGCAAGAAGCGACGTGCGTAGGCGGGGGTGCCGTCGTCGCGGATGTGCCAGGCCTCGCCAGCGCGGCGTATGGGGGCGAGGCCGGGGGCGTGGAACTTGAGCACTTCATCGAAGCGGTCGGCGTAGAGCGGTCGGCCGGCGAGGATGTGGTGGGTGCAGTCGGTGGCGATCGAGGTCTCGGACCAGCGGGTCATGGGACCTCCACGGGTTTTCGCATGTTGCAGCCGAGACAGAGCGTGCGATTGCGGTAAGTGGTGCGCAGGCGCTGGTAGGGCTCGCCGTTCCAGACCTCCATGAGGCCGGTCCGGCTCAGGTCTCCGAACTCGCCGAGGCTGCGGCGCTGGGCATCCGGGGCGCAGCAGGGGTCGAAGCGGCCCTCGGCGCTGACCCAGGCCTCCTGGCCGAGGAAGGGGCAGGGGCCGCCCGGGGCGATGTCCGCGCGTGCCTCGGGGTCGAGGGGGAAGATGTTGTCGAGCTGGATGTTCATACCGGCGGCCACGGAGCGTGCTTCGGCGACGGCGTGGTTCCAGCGAGCGATGGATTGTGGGCTGCGGCGCATCGAGAGGTCCTTGATGGCGTCGAAGTGGGCCCAGAGGTGGTGACCCTTGACGCGGTCGACGCCGAGGTCGAGCGCCAGGCGGACGATGTCGGCGAGCTCGCCGACGTTGCTCTCGAGGAAGGTGAGCTGGAAGGTGACGCGGCAGCGTTCGCCGCCGGCGGCCGCGTGGGCGTCCCGGACGGCGATGAATTCGCGGGCGTTGGCGAGGACCTTGTCCCACCGGGTGCCCGGCATAATCTGCTCGTGGGTGCTTGCGGTGGCGCCGTTCCAGGAGATCTTGACGTCGGAGGTGACGGGGACGATACGCTCGGCCCAGACGCGCGCGCCGAGGCGAGGGAAGGTGCCGTTGGTGGTCAAGTTGAGCTTGACGCGGTGGACGCGGCACAGCTCGAGGATGTCCTCGATATGCTCGTAGAGCAGAGGCTCGCCCATCGTCGAGGGGATCATCTCACGCATGCCGTTGGCGGCGGCCTCGGCGAAGAGACGGCGCAGGAGCGCGATCGGCATGATGCGCCGCGGCTTGCCAGCCTGCTTGCGCTGGATCTGCAGCAGGCTGTGGTCGGAGTGCTCCTCGCACATGATGCAGCGCAGGTTGCAGGTGTCGGGGTTGGTGTCGAAGGTGACGCGCCACGGGCCGGGCCGGGCCGGGACGCGGGCGGAGTCGCGGCGGGCGAGGACCTGCCCGTAGAGGGCCTCGATGGCGGTGACATGGGCATGAATGCCGGGGATGTCGCCAGTGGGGTCGTCGATGTATCCGCGGGCGCCGAGACGGGTTGCGAGGGCGGGGTCGTCGACGAGGCGCTGCATCTGCGACGCGAGGCCGGCTGGATCGCGGTGGGGGTAGAGCAGGCCGTTGACCTCGTGGTGGACGTACTCGGCCATGCCGCCGGCGTCGGCGGTGATGACGGGGACCCGCGCTTGCTGGGCCTCGTGGATGACGAGGGGCGAGTTCTCGACCCAGATCGAGGGAACGACGATCGCGTCCACGAGATTGAAGACGTCGGTGACGATCTCCTGGTTGCGGTATTCGGGCAACCATTCGATGCGCGCGCCTGCGCCGTTCGGGAGCCGTTCGGCCAGGGCCCGCAGGGCGGCGGTCTCCTGGCCGCGCGGGCGGCCCCAGATGCGCAGGCGGGCGTCGCCTTGCAGGCGACCGAAGGCCTCGATGAGCTGATGAATGCCCTTCGCGGGGATGTGGGTGCCGATATATCCGAAGGTGAAGGGCTCGTGCGGGCGGCGATGGCGGTCGACCAGACGCGCGCGATCGAAGCCGTAATCGAGGTACACGAGCTTGCGCGCCGCGAGGCCGAACTCGTCGCGGTAACGGCGCTCGAGGTAGCGGGCGGGCGCGATGAAGAGGTCGATGTGCTCGACCATGGCCCGCATGTGCTGCATGCGGCGCTCGACCCAGTCGGTCCAGTGGGCGAGGTCGTGCTGGTACTCTTCGTCGGCGCCAGAGAAGTAGCGGGTATAGCAGCGCTCGGCGCACTTGCGATTATCCTGGCCGTCGCAGGCGGGCCACAGGTTGTTCGGGTCCTCGGAGTGCATCTGCATGAACTGGCCGCGGGGACACATGACCCAGTAATCGTGCAGGGTATAGACGATCGGGATCTCGCGGCGCGCGGCCTCGAGGACGAGGGAGGTCGAGAGGTGATTGAGGTGGCCGATATGTACGATGTCGGGCTGGACCTGATCGAGCAACGCGGCGAAGGCCTGGTCGACCCCGGGGTTGCGGTAGCGATCGCGGCTACGGGCGGCGTTGACGAGGCGCAGGTGGATCCGGGCGTCGTCGGGGTCGCGCTCGTCACGGGTCGTGTCGTCCGGCGCGAAGGGGTCCTCCTCGCGGGTGAAGACGTGGACCTCGTGGCGCTCGGCGAGGCCGTGGCACAGGGTCTGCGTGTAGACCTCCGAGCCAGCGTTGTAGCGCATCGGGTAGCCGTGGATGACCTGGACGATCTTCATGCTGCACCACCATTCTCGGCGTGGACTGCCGCGATGAGGTGGGCGAGACCGTCGCGTAGCGTCACTCGGGGGGACCAGTCGAGCAGCCGCCGGGCGCGCTCGGGGGAGCCGTGGAACTGGGCCACGTCGTAACTTCGCGGTGGAGCGTGGGTGATCGGCGCGTCGGTGCCGGCGAGCTCGACGGTGAGGGCGGCGAGTTGGCCGAGGGTGGTCGGGGCGCCAGTCAGGAAGTGGATCGGCGGCGGCGGATCGTGCTGCTCGAGGTGGGCGGCGAGCATGGCGATGCCGCGGGCAGTGTCGTCGACGTGGGTGAAGTCGAAGGTGTGATCGGCACCGTCGACCCGGAGCGGCCGACCGCGGACAGCCGCGTGCACGAAGGCTGGCACGACGCGATCTCGGTGGTCGGCCGGGCTGCCGTAGACGTTGGATAGGCGAACGATGGCCCCGCGCAGGCCGTGGTCGCGGGCCGCGAGGACCATGCGCTCACCGGCGACCTTGGTATGGCCATAGACGTTGACGGGCGCGAGCGGAGCGTCCTCGCAGGCGGGCAGTTGCCGCGGTTGTCCGTAGACCTCGCGGCTGCTGGCGAAGATCATCCAGGGGCGATGCGGGGCGGCGAGGGCAGCATCGAGGACGTTGCGCGTGCCACCGATATTGGTAGCCCGGCAGGCCTCGGGATCGAGCTCGCCCCAGACGACGCGGGAGACGGCGGCGAGGTGGACGATGCCGGTGCAGTCGAGGACAGCGTCACGGATCGCCGAGGAGTCGCAAACATCGATGCGGGAGCGCGGGTCGGGATCGCGCAGGTCGAGGCACAGGACACGATGGCCGCGTGCTCGCAAGGTGGGGGCGAGCGCGCTGCCGACGAGGCCAGCGCTGCCGGTGATAAGGATGGTTTGTTGCAAGGGGCTCCTGGCGAGAGGTGGATGCTACCTGTCTACCGGGCCAGTCCCGCGAGGAATTCGGGGACGAGACGCCGGAGCGAGGCATCGAGCGAGGGGTCCAGGGCCATCAGCAGATGATATCGCATCGGCCGCCTCGGTGGGCTCCCATGACAGGCCGGCGCGCGGTGTGGTTCGGGTCTGGTAGAGTCGCGGTCTTATGAACCATCATCCGTCCTTCGAACTGTTCGCGTTCTGGCGCACCTCGGCGACCTACAGGGTGCGGGTAGGTCTCAACATCAAGGGTATCGCGGCGCATGAGCGCTTCGTGGACCTCGATGCAGGGGAGCAGCGCAGCCCCGCGTTCCTGAAGGTCAATCCGCTCGCTGCGATCCCCGCTCTGGTCGAGCCCGGTCACCTGCCGATCACGCAGTCGCTCGCCATCCTCGAGTTCCTCGAGGAGCTGCAACCGGCTCCGCCCCTGCTGCCGGCGGACCTGCACGGGCGCGCGCGCGTGCGGTCGCTCGCCGGGATGCTGGCCGCCGACACCCATCCGCTGGTGACGCCGCGCGTCAAAAATTACCTCGTCACCACGGGCGGCTTCGACGACGCGGCATGGCGCGCCTGGCAAATTCAGTGGTTCGGCGCCGGCCTGACCGCCGTCGAGCAGCGCCTCGCGTCCGAAGGCGGCACGGGCACCTACTGCCATGGCGAGCAGCCGACGATGGCGGATATCTGCCTGGCCAGCGTCATCGCGGTGCTGCGGATCTTCAAGATCACGATCCCCAAAACGCCGACGATTGACCGCATCATCGCCACCTGCGACGAGCACGAAGCCTTTAAAAAGGCGGCGCCGGGCCTGCAACAGGGTGCGCCGGGGTGAGCCGCCTTGTGGGCGACGGCGCGCCCCGGGTATCGGCGCGCCCCGGGTATCGGCGCATCGCGGCGAAACGTCGCGCACGCGGCCCCGGGAGCCGCGCCCATCGACCCGCGCCGGATGTTTCCTCAGGTGGGCTCGAAGGTCAGCGTGACATGTGCGTCGGTCCGCTGCGCCACGACCTCGAAGACCGCGAGGGAGGCGATGAGGTCCGGGAGCTCCGCGACGCGGTCCGGGGCCTCGAACCATCGGTCGCCGCGCTTGACCATCTTCCACGAGGGATCGAGCGGGAAGGAGAAGGTGAGGGAGAGCTGCACGACCTCGGCGTCCTGCTCCGGGCCGGTGAACTGCCGGGTCACGTTGACCTCGAACGTGGGGGGCACGCCCCTGGCGACCATCGGGCCCCACTGCACGAGCAGCATGTCGCCATCCTCGTCGAGCTCGCAGTCGTCGGCGCGCTCGTCCTGATAAAAGCTCGCCATCGCCGCGATCCCGTCATGGACCGTGAGGGTCTCGAGGGGCCGTCGCGCGTCTTGCAAGCGCTGCTGGAATATGTCGAGCGCGTCGCTGGATAGCATCGCGCGTCAGGCTACCACGGGGCGCGGAGCCCGGGAAGGCGTGGCCGGCTCGTTGTGACCTCTGTCTTGCGACCTTGAGAGGCCTCGTGCGCGGGCGGTCAGGCGAACACGCGCTCGATGAACCAGTAGAGCCCGGCGATGACGATCGCGGCGGAGATCCACCGCGGCCCGCGGATCCGCTGATAGCCGGGCGACCTGCCGAGCAGGGCCAGCAGCGGCAACACGAGCGCGAGCACCAGCAACTGTCCGGCCTCGACGCCGAGGTTGAACAGCAGGAGGGCGGAGCCGATCGCGTCGGCCGGCACGCCGATCTCCGCGAGCACGCCAGCGAAGCCGAAGCCATGGATGAAGCCGAAGGGGAGGGTGATCCGCCAGCGGCCGCCGGCGTCGTCGATCAGAAAATTCTCGAGCCCGACGTACGCGATCGACAGCGCGATCGCCGGCTCGACGAACCCGGGATCGGGCGTCCAGTAGCCGAGGGTCGCCAGGGCCAGGCTCAGCGAGTGGCCGATCGTGAACGCGGTGATCACCGCGACCAGCGAGCGCAGCCGGCCGCCGATGACCACCAGGCCGAGCAGGAACACCAGGTGATCGATGCCGATGAGGATGTGCTCGACGCCGATCAGGAAGTACGCGCTGACCGGCGGACGCGAGGGCGCCGCGGGCTCGCCGAGCTCGACGCTCGCGGTCGCGGACCGGCTGTGCAGCACCGGCTCCGCGAGCAAGGCGCCCTGCGGAGCCCCGGGCGGCGCGGGGCCCCGGACCTCGGCGAGGTGGCGGTGGCCAAAC
>JAYUXQ010001391.1:0-2412 GCA_043752905.1 Nannocystis sp.
GGTCGCCAACATGACCGACGACAACGGCGACGGCGTGATCGACCTCTGCGACATCCCCGACATCATCGTCACGGTGACCGCCTTCCCGGCGCCGGGCCACATCTACGTGCTCGACGGCGCCACCGGCAACCTGCACTTCATGATCCCGACCGCCGTCACCTGGTCGATCAACCCCGCGATCGGCGACATCGACGACGACGGCATCCCGGAGATCATCGCCGCCACCGGCGAGGGCTTCGGCGGGCCCTCGCCCGCGATCGCCTTCGAGCACGACGGCACCGTCAAGTGGCAGAGCCAGGGCCAGATCTCGCACAGCCAGGGCGGCGCGATCACCCTCGCCGACCTCGACAATGACGGCTACGTGGTCTAAAATGGCCACTGCTGCTCGAATTTGAGATTTGCTGTCCCATAGGACAGCCTCAAATTCGCCCTTGAGATGGTTCGGTTTTGGGTCGATTGGTGAGGGGTCTGGAGGTTGCCATGCTCACGAATGCTCAAGCCCGCGAGGCCAAGCCCCGCTCCATCCGTTACGAGATCACATGCGAAGCACTACCCGGTTTCATCCTGCGGGTGCTTCCAACGGGCAAGAAGGTGTTTTTTGCCAGGTACCGGGCGCCCGATGGGAAGGACCACCGGCAGCGGATCGGCCTCATGGGTCCGGGCCTCGGCGCTGAGGAAGCGCGCAGGGAGGCCATGGCCATCCTCGCCCGACGCGAGGCTCCGGCGAGCGCCGATGAGCCGACGCCGGCCGCGCGGACGGCTGTCGCCGCGCGCGTGCTCGGCCCGAAGTCGCCCACGCTCGCCGAGTTCGCCTGTCGTTTCGAACATGAACATATCGACATGTACTTAAAGCCAGAAACGGCGAGCCACTACCGCAGCTCGCTGCGGCGCTTCATCGTGCCGGCGCTCGGTGATCGTCGGCTCGACGACATCACCCCGGCCGACGTGCAGCGGCTCCACAACAGCCTCAAGTCGATCCCGTGCTCGGCGAACCTGGCCCGCTGCGTGCTGAGCTGCCTCTTCACCAAGGCCGAGGAGTGGGAGGTGACGACTCGCCGCAACCCGACCGCGAAGGTGAAGAAATTCGAGGAGCGTGCGGTCGAGCGCTTCCTCGGCCCGGACGAGCGCGAGGCCCTCGAGCGGGTGCTGGCCACCGCCCAGCGCACCCCGCCGGGCAAGCCGGGCTATATCGGTCGCGATGGCATCTGGGCGATCCGGCTGCTCGCCCTGACCGGCATGCGGCGCGACGAGGTCCGCGACCTCCGGTGGGAGCAGGTCGAGTGGCGCCAGCGCTTCCTGCGTCTGCCGGACTCGAAGACCGGCAAGCGTGACGTCGTCGTGTCGGACGAGGTCATGGCCCTGCTCGGCGTCATCGGCCAGGCGAAGGGCAACCCGCGGCGCGGCCTGGTCGTGTGCTCGAAGACCGGCAACAAGCTGCACAGCCTCGGTGCCACCTGGCGGATCGTCCGGGCGATGGCCGGCATTGATGACGTGCGCCTGCACGACCTTCGCCACTCGATGGCCAGCGACGCGATCAATAACGGGGTCCCGCTCCAGGTCGTCGGCAAGATGCTCGGCCACAAGAACTACCGGACGACCCAGCGCTACGCCCACATCGCCGACACGGCCCTGCGTGACGCGGTGAACCTGACGAGCGAGACGATCATGCGGGCGGGCCGAGGTGGCGGTCGCAAAGCGAGGAAGAACCCCACGGCCCGCCCGCACAGTACCCGTTAGAGTCGGGAGGGCGGCGTAAGAAGTTAGAAGACAGCGAGGGCGGCCTGGTGCCCTCCTACTGTCGATCGTGGAAGGCGTAACCGTGGCCAACAGTTTCCGTCATGTGTAGTGCATCGTCGTACTGCAAGCGCGAACGCGCGCAGAATCGTCAGATTGCGAGATAGACAGGCTCTGCGGTAGTAGTGATGGCGTGACGGACACGCGCATGCACGGGGACGAGCTCGACGAAACCGACGCGGCGGACATGCAGTGGCGCGACGGCGGCGTCGACAATGAGATATCGGACGAGGATGACGGCGCCGCGGACGACGACGACGACGACGACGACGCTGGCTGTTTCCTGCTCGACGAGGACAGCGACGCGCCGAACCTGGTGCCCGAGGAGCATCCCCTATGCATCCTGGCCGGACGGATCGAGATTCTCGACAAGATCGGCGAGGGCGGCATGGGGGCCGTCTGGCGCGGGCATCACCTCAAGTTAGACCGGGCGGTGGCCGTCAAGGTGCTCGACGAGACGCTCCAGCTCCGCACGGATGGCCGCGAGCGTTTCATCCGCGAGGGGAAGGCGCTTGCGCTGCTCGACCACCGCAACGTCGTCCGCATCTACGACTGCGACCAGCTCCCGGACGGCAAGCTGTTCTTGTGCATGGAGCTGCTGGAGGGCGACACGCTCCG
>JAYUXQ010001392.1:0-2411 GCA_043752905.1 Nannocystis sp.
CACCAACGTCTCGAACAGAAGCGTGAAGCGCGAGCTCCCGCTGGCCCACGGTACTGGCATCGTCAGTACGCCATGCACCGGACAGCTCGTCCTCGGCACTTCCGCCACCAATCGCGTCTCGAGCTGACAGGTATCGAGGTGCCGCCACTCCCGCTTCCGGTGGTCATGCCGCTTGACGGCCTTGCCGCACTTCGGGCACGGCGCAGGGGCATCGGGATCATACGTCACCTCGACCGAGATCCGATTCTCCGCCGATTCCATACGTACCCCGCTCACGCGCCAAGGAGCGGTGACGCCGAGGATTTGTGCATAAAGTTCTGTGTCGCGCACCCAGCCCTCTTAGCAAAGAGCGGTTTCGCGCGCAAGCCCCATCCACCAAGAACCCGGAAGAGCCATTTTTGTGCTGAGTCGAGCCAAGTTGGTCAGTGCGAGGATGAAAAATGCTGTGCGGCGTTCTGTGACCTCACTACGCCTGATTGCCCGAACGTTACTGACATGTGCATCCCCTGGTTTCCGCCGGGGTCCGTGCCGCCTCCTTACGACAAGGTTGGTCGATGCGGGCTTAATTAGGACTACATTCGTTGGGGGACCGGTCGTCATGCCGTACATGCTCGTTGTGATAGCTACCCCGGCGTGATCACTGCGCGCGGGTGACGCTGGGGCTCATTGGGGGACGCCGGGTGACAGCCGCCCCAGCGAGGTATAGACCCGTGACCTGGGCGACGGCCTCGACACCCGTGACCTGGGCGACGGCCTCGACACCCGCGACCTGACGGTGCTGTGCGTCGCGGGGGCGCTGCTGGTCGCGCGATGGTTCTGGCTGGTCGCGCTCGTGCCAGCGGTGGGCGCCGCGATCAGCATGTTCGCGCCCCAACACGCGGAGTCCTCCGTGCAGCTGCTGTACCCGGCGCTGGCGCTGGTATTTCTGTACACGTGGAACCACCCGTCGGCGCACCGGCGCGGGTCCTGAGCGGGTCAGCCGAGTCGGCCGCGCGCGGGTCGGCCGAGGGCGACGCGGCGCAGGAGCAGGTCGAGCAGCAGCAGCGGCAACACGAGACCCCACAGCACCTCGGGCCAGACCGGCCGCGTGCGCGTGCCCTTCGGGGCGCCGGGGGTGGTGAGGATCGGGTCGAGCGGGCCGGCATGCGTACCTGTCTCCGGGGACAGGCTGGCGAGCCACGAAGGATCGGCGCCGAGCTGGTCGGGCGCGAGCTCGCTGGGGTAGGGCACCGAGACCTGACCGACAGCCTCGGCGGCCAGCCGCGGCGGGGTCTGGCCGTCGTCGTGGAGCTGGGCCTTGAGCAGGCGCTGGCCGGCGTGCACGCCCAAAATGGTCGCCTCGTAGCGGCCGGGCGCGGTCAGGGCGACGGGGATGCGGGCGGTGTGCTCCGGGGTGCCGGTCGGCTGCGCGGGGTCGATGACGAGCAGCTCGCCGCGCAAGTCGTTCACGAAGCCCTCGCTGGCGTCGACGTCGACGACGACGCTGTAGCTGCCCTCGTCGGTGCCGGGGGTGACGCGCAGGCTGGCGCCGCCGAGGCTGCCGGCGCCCTGGCGCATGGTGTCGCGCGCGAGCTGGGCCCAGAACTTATTAAAACCGTCCCAGGTGATCCAGCGGGCGGCCCAGCGCGGCTGGGCGTCGGAGGCGAAGGCGGCGGTGCGACCGAGGCCGCGGCGGCCACGGACCAGCAGCGGGTCGCCGGTGTGCGTGCGCAGGATCAGCTCGGCGAGCGGCTTGAGCTTGAGCGGGATGATGCCGGCGAGGCCGGGCGCGCGCTCGAAGTCGAGGCCGCGCAGCAGCTGCACGCGCTTGGCGACGCGGGGGAACAGGTCGCGCTCGACGACGGCGTTGCGGGTCACCTCGCGGGTCTCGCGGCTGAAGATCCGCGGGACGTCGGTGCCGTCCTGCGAGAAGTAATAACGGCCGCGGCCGCGCTCGGCGACGCGGGCGAGGAAGTCCTTGCCCGCGCCCGCGCCGACGCCGACGGCCGAGACGGTGATGTCGGCGTCGCGCATGTCGCCGAGCAGGGTGTTGACGCCGGCCTCGGGCGACTGGCCGTCGCTGAGCAGGATGACGTGCTTGACCAGCGCGCGCGATCCAACGAGCTGTAAGTAGGCCTCGCGCAGCGCGGGCAGGGCGTTGGTGCCGCCGCCGGCGCTGAGGCGGCGGATGTCGCCGGCGATGCGGATCCGGTTGGCCGCGGGTTGCAGGCGCACGAGCGTGTAGGGGCGCGAGTCGAAGGCGATCACGCCGAGCTCGTCGCTGGGGTCGAGGGTGCTGGCGGTCGCGCGGGCGGCCTCCTTGACGAGGTCGAGGCGGTCCTCGCTGCTCATCGAGCCGCTCTTGTCGATCACCAGCGCGAGCGCGAGGGTCGGCTGCTCGCGCTGACGCTCGCCCTCGAAGCGGACCGGCA
>JAYUXQ010001393.1:0-2408 GCA_043752905.1 Nannocystis sp.
ACCCTCGTGGTGGTGCCGGTCGCCTACCTGCTGTTCGACCGCCTGACGACTGGACGCTCGATGCGCTGGATCGGTCGCAAGTTCTTCGGCATCGACCCCGACGCGCCGCCCGAGTCGCTCGACGACGTGTTCATCCCGGTGCCCGCCGGCACGCACGGCGGACACGCGACCCACGTCCCGCACGCGGCGCACGCACCTGTCTCTTCGACCAGCCCCGACGAGGTCAAGATCTTCATCCCCACGCTCGTCCATCCAGGCCACCGCGAATGACCGCTCAAACCCTGATCCTCGCCGCCATCCTGGCGGCGCCCGCCCCCGTCGCTCCCGTCGCGCCGGCCGACCCCCAGACCTCGGAGCCCCGCACCGCCCCGGCGCCGCGCGTGCAGGGCGGTCCCGCGGCGATGCCCTCGCTGTCGTCGATGCCGTTCGACAACACGGCCCTCGAGTCCCAGCTGCGCGAGAGCCCGCTGGGCAAGGGGCTCGCGCCGGTCGACGGCGGCCTCACCGGCGACTTCGTGGCCGCCCGCGCGGTCGAGGTCTCGCCGTCCATGGAGCTCAAGGAGGTGGCGATCCTTCGCGCCGCGGCGCGCGTCGACCAGACGCTCGTCGGCTTCCTGCCGACGATCGGCGTCAAGGCCGGCTACACGCGGCTCTCGAAGGCGGCGATCAACTTCGGCGGCGGCGCGGGCGTCGGCGCCCTCAACGGGCCCCCGAGCGACCAGCCCTTCGCCCCGGTGACCATCGGCCCGTGCCCCGACGGCACGGGCCAGTGCGTCCTCGACCCCGGCGGCCAGCCTCTGGTCGTCACGCCGCCGTTCAAGATCCAGATCCCGCTCAACTCGTACTCGCTGTCGGCCAACATCGCGATCCCGATCTCCGACTACATCCTCTCGCTCGCGCCGGCCCGCAAGGGCACCCACGCTGCGCGCGAGTCGGTGGTCCTCGCCCGCGACGCCGAGCGCGTCAAGATCCAGACCGACGCGCGCCTGTCGTACTTCAACTGGCTGCGCGGCGTCGCCTCGCTGATCGTCCTCGAGGACGCGCTGCAGCGGACCCAGTCGCGCCTGACCGACGTGCAGAACCTGTTCGACGCCGGCTCGACGACCCGCTCCGACGTGCTCCGCGTCGACGCGCTGGTCTCGTCGCAGCAGGCCGCGATCGCCGACGCCCGCGCGTTTCGCAAGATCGCCGAGCGCTCGCTGTCGATCATGATGAAGAACCCGCCGAAGGACTTCGAGATCGGCGAGGACCTGCTGGCCCCGCCGCCCGACCTCGGCTCCCTGCCCGTCCTCGACGACCTGATCGCCGAGGCGCACGAGAACCGCCTCGAGCTGCGATCGATCGAGTGGGCGATCGACGGCACGCACCAGGGCATCCGGGCGGTCCGCGCCGGCTATTACCCGCGGCTCGACGGCTTCGCCGACGCCCTGTACGCCAACCCCAACCAGCGCTTCTTCCCGCTGTCGCCGGTGTGGCGCGGGTCATGGTCGGTCGGCGTACAGCTGAGCTACACGATCAACCAGACGCTGCGCACCAAGGTCCAGGTCCGCGAGATGAAGGCCGACAAGCGCGAGCTGATGCTGCAGATGGAGCAGATGCGCCGCGGGATCGCCATGGAGGTCGCGCAGGCCTATCACGACCGTGAGCGCGCGATCTCGGCGATCGAGCTCAGCACCCGCGGCCTCGCCTCTGCGGCCGAGGCCTACCGCGTCGCCAGCGAGAACTACCAGGCCGGCGCCGCGACGACCAACGACATCATCGACGCCGAGGGCGACCAGATCCAGGCCGGCCTGCGCGCGGTCAACTCGCGCATCGACCTCCGCGTCGCCACCGCCCGCCTGCTGTACGCGACCGGCCGCCTCAACAGCGACGCGAAGCCGAAGCAGGTCGACCGCGGCGCTCGCTGAGCCGATGGCGCAGCACCTGCCCCGAGGGACAGGTCGGCGCGGACCGGGTCGACCTGCCCCGAGGGACAGGTCGGCGCGGACCTGATGCCCCGGTCGACCTGTCCCGAGAGACATGTCAACCCGCGGCGCTGACCCGGGTGCGCATGTCCTCGACCAGCGCGGGCGGCAAATGACCCGACCTTTGAAAATCACGCATGTGGCGGATCGGCAGCTCGCCGAGCTGGGCGACCGTCAGGCCGCCGATCGTCTCGCGGTACACGCGGGGCGCGTGGGCCGAGAGCGCGGCTGGCGTCTGCAGGCGCGCGAGCACGGCCATGAGCGCGTCGAGCGAGTTCATCTTCATGTATGGGCAGGTCGCGCAGCCGCCCGCGGTCGAGCAACCCTCGCCGCCAGCGACCCCGGGGACGAGCGGCAGCTCGGCGTCGCCGGTGGCGAGCACGGCGCCCTCGGCGACCGGGAACACGATCTCGACGGTGAGCTCGGGGCGGGTGGCGAGCAGCT
>JAYUXQ010001394.1:0-6057 GCA_043752905.1 Nannocystis sp.
CTCGCCGCATGGGTATATGCGGAGCCGTCCACCGCCGCGACGCCGCCGTACATGAAGCCCAGCGGGCCCGGGAGAGGCCTGGCGGTCATGCTCGAGAACCCGTGCGGGAGAGAGGGGGCCGCGGCGCTGCCCTCTCGACGATGTCGCCGCAGGAATTCATGGGTGTGGATCGTGGCAGCGTCCAGCTCCACGGACGGCTCTGGAGGCGCCCTCTCGACGCCCTCCTCCGTGCCGGCCGTCCCTCCGCCGCCGGTGGGGGCGTCGCTCTCGGTGGTGGTCGGAGCGGTGGCGTTGTCGACGTCAGCGCCGCCGCTCGTGCTGGACGTCTCGACGCTCTCTTCCGGGCCGATGCATTCATCCTTGCTGCCCTTGACCAGCACGGTCTCCGAGTAGAGCGTGCAAGCGCCGTTTGGCTCGACGGTGACGGTCAAGGTATATTGCTGCGAGAATGGGTCGCATTTGACGGTGTCCTGTTTATACTCCTTCGGGCTGGCCTGCTGGGCGCATTCGACGGCGGCGTCCGCCAGCAGCTCACTGCGTAGGGCGATATACTGCGGGTCCTTCAGGTCGCCAGCGGCGAGGCTCGCGTGCTCGGCGTCGGTCTTGCAGTCCGTGAACTTGCCGGTGATGAGGGAAGGCTCTTGAGACTTGATCTTTACTGCGGTCCCGGCGACGTTCCCGGTCCATCGGTGCCCAGTCTTGTAGATGAAGATGCACTTCTCGGGGAGGATGCACGAGACTGCCGCTCCTGCGGCGAGGAGCATTGCCGAGCACGCAATGATAGAGTCGCGCAGGATGAATCGTGCCATGGCGTGTCCCTCCGGTTTATTGATCGTCCGGCGAATCAGGGGTAGGTGGCGCCTTGACAGATTTTTAATTCGGCAACAGTCTCCTCATTGCAAGGATAATCTCCCTCGTAAATATCTTTAAAAGAACCGTTCTCTACGAGATTTGCGTACTCCTTCTGCTCCACACACGTCGTCTTGCTGAGGCAAGCGAGCAGACCAAAGCTGGCTTCGCAGCCTTCCCGATGGTCCTCGAAGGCGGGAATACAGCTTTGAACGCACTCTGCCTGGGTGCTTTTGTCCGCGGGATCGAGGTTACAGCGCCTCCCTCGCTCGCAGTAGTCCACGCACACGGTACGGACATCGTCATCGACCGTCCGTTCGGCGCAGCCCGGGATCGCTACGCCCAGGGTGAGGGCCAAGATCACGGCGGAGCCGAGGGGGGCGCGGAGCATGCGGCGAAGATAGTAGACCAACTAAACCGAGGACGTTGGAGGTCACTGGGTCAAGCGCCGCGGGACCTCACAGGCGCGGCGGTGGAGGTCAGCCGGCGCTGAGGACGATGACCGGACACGGCGAATTCTTGAGCATGCTCTCGACGCGGTGGCCGAAGAAGGCGCGGGCGCTGACGGCCCGGAGGCTGCTGCCGATGACGATGATATCGTAGTTACCCTCGCGGGCCATGTTCATGATCAGCTCCTCGGGGCGGGCGCCCTCGAGGACGACGGTGTTGATCGTGGCGCCGAACTTGCGGCCGCGCTCGGCCTCGCGGGTGACGATCTGATCGCCGAGGTCGCGCGGTATGGCGGCGTCGATGTCGTTGGCTTCGGTGCGCGTGATATGGACGATCGTCAGCTCGGCCTGGGTGCTGGCGGCGAGCACGGCGGCGAGCTCGACGGCGTTCTTGCTGTATTCGGTGCCGACGGTCGGCACGAGGATCTTCTTGGGCGACCACACGCGATAGGGTGGGGGCTTGCCGTCGCCCTGGAGCGGCGGCTCGCGGACGATGAGGGTCGGGCACGGGGCCTTGCGGACGACCTCGTCGACGAGGCCGCCGAGCAGGGTCTCCGAGCCGGCGGCGCGGCGGTTCTCGCCGAGGACGATCAGCTCATAGTCGCGGTCGGCCTCGATGAGCACCTGCTCGGCCGGGTTGGGGTCGGAGATCAGCTTGAGCTCGGGGCGGGTGCCCTTGAGCAGCCGCAGCGGCCGCTTGATGCGCTCGAGCGCGAGGTCGCCGAGCTTGGCGTAGCGGCGCGTGCGTCGGCCCCACAGCTGCCACCACGCGCTGTGCACCGCCTGCGGGCGGGCGTAGATCGCGGTGCACTCGATCGGCTGCTCGTGGCTGAGGTAGCCGACGATCTGGGCCGGGAGGTCGACGGAGTGGGCGCTACGTGTGACGATCATGACGCGGCGGATCTGGCGGATAAAGCTGCTGGCGTTGACGGCCTCGGTCTCGAGGCGCCTGGCCTCGTTGGCGCCCATCTTCACGCGGCCGAGGCAAAAGCGCAGCATCGGCGGGGCCATCAGCGAGGTGACGATCGCGACCATGACGATGATCGAGTACATCTCGATCGTCAGGATCCCGAGGCTCAGGCCGACGGTGGCGACGATGATCTCCATCGCGCCGCGGGCGTTCATACCCGAGCCCATCGCCAGGCGCTCCCAGTGCGACAGGCCCGAGGCCCACGAGCCGAGGTAGGCGCCGACGAACTTGCCGATGCAAGCGATGCCGAGGACAATGCCGCCGATCGTCAGGACCTCGGGGTCGGCGAGGCGCTCGAGGTTGACCTTGACACCGGCGGAGGCGAAAAAGATCGGGGCCAGGAAGCTGGCGGTCACCAGCTCGAGGGTGTGGGCGACATCTTTGCGAAAGCGCGGGGCCTGGCCGACGAGGATGCCGACGGCGAAGGCGCCGAGGACGGCCTCGATGCCCATCATGTGCGTGAGGGCGGCGGTGCCGAGGGCGAGCACGAGGACGGCGGACATCTGGGCCCCGGAGCCGCCGAAGGCCTTGTCGACGCCGGAGACGATGCGGGCGACGACCGGCGCGCCGATCGTGAAGGCGAGGCCGAGGAACAGCAGGGCGGCGCCGATCGACTTGGCGGCGGACAGCAGGTCGACGGAGCCGGCGGTGGCGAGGCCGGCGACGACGGAGAGCAAGATCCATCCGATCGTGTCGTCGGTCATGGCGGCGGCGAGGATGAGCTGGCCGATGTCGCGGCGGATCAGCTTGAGGTCCATCAGGACCTTGGCGATCACCGGGACGGCCGAGATGCTCATCGCCACGGCCATGAACAGGCTAAAGACCAGGCGCTTGCCCGGGTCGGCGATGTACTCGATCGGCAGCAGCTCACCGAGCGCGAAGCCGGTGGCGAAGGGGATGATGATGCCGCCAGCGGAGATGATCAGCGCCGATTTGCCGCGGCGCTTGATCAGCGCGATGTCGGTCTCGAGGCCGGTGACGACCAGCAGGAACAGCACGCCGAGCCACGAGACGGCGGACAGCAGGTCGGCCTGATGTTGATCCGTCGGCGGGAAGATGTACTGCTGGATCGGGTAGGGGATCGCGCCGAGCACGGAGGGTCCGAGCAGCACGCCGGCGATCAGCTCGCCGATGACGGCGGGCTGCCCGAGCTTGCGCATGACCTCGCCGAGCAGGCGGGCCATGAACAGCAGCACGGCGATCTGTAGCAGCAGCAGGAACACGGCGTGGTGCCCGAGCGACTTGAGCACCGTCGGAGCGGCCTGTGCGGCCTGTGCGACGCCAGCGTCGGCGAGCAGTGCGATGGCGGAGAGTCCGAGGGTCATTGGAATGGTGCTCTGGGTGCGAGGAGGGCGGGCTAAAGCATGTTGCGGCGGCGCAGGTCGAGGGTGACCGGGCCGACGGCGGCGGGGCGAAGCTGCAGGTGGCCCGCGTTGTTGGGGCACGGCTCGACGAGCTTGCGGCGGCACAGGTCGTCGATCTCGGGGGCAGCGCCGTCGCCGAGGAGGCGCAGGGTCTCGAGGATCTGGGCCTCGGTGAGGGCGCCGTGCTGGACGAGGGTGGCGAGCACGAGGCGCTGGGCGAGGCTGAGCTGGGCGAGCGCGGCGCCGCGCTGGCGCGGGAGCGGGCGGACGATGATATCGGTGTCGCGTTGCGGGTCGACGCGGGCGGCGATCTGCCAGTAGTGCAGGGCTTGTTGCAGGTTGCCGGCGGTCATGCGACCGAGCTGCTCGAACCACTCCTCGCCGGGGTCGGGCAGCAGGTCGGAGCGGGTGAAGGGGGCGCGCAGGCGCTGCAGCACGGGGGCGCGGCGGACCCGAAAGCGCAGGCCGAAGCCGCTGACGCGGTGACGGGCGCGGACCATCTTCTCGAGGAAGGCGGGGGTGGCGGGCTCGATGGTGACGACCTCGCCGAAGTACAGGGACAGGCGCACGCAGGTGTCGAGCAGGGTCGCGGCCGGCCGGACCATCAACACGATCCACAGGATCGCGTCGTCGGTGGCGCGCACGAGGTCGAGGAAGGACTGGACCTGCGCGAGGCCCTCGGGGGTGCGTAAGAACAGCTGCTCGGCGTTCTCGAGGACGATCGCCTGGCGCTGGTCGAGCAGGCGCAGGGTGTGGCCGAGCTCGCGGAAGTTGGCCGCAGCCGGCGCGCCGGTGGCCTCGCTGATCGCCGCGCTGAGGCGGGCCTCGCCGGTCAGGTGCGGGCCGAGCGGGAGCCAGCGCACCGGCAGCTCGCCGTGCAGCTCGGCGCGCACGCGGTTGACGAGGGTGCGCTTGCCGGCGCCGCGGTCGCCGGTGACGAGCAGGGCGCCGCGTTGCTCGGCGCGCCGCGGCTGTCCCGAGAGCCAGGTCTCGAAGACGCGGCGGCAGACGGCCTCGAGCGCGGGTCGAGGTTGATAGAGGTCGGCGAGGCCGAGCGGGATCTCGCCGAACAGGCGGCGGTAGAGGACGGGCAGGCGGTCGTCGGGGAGCAGGTCGCTGGCGATCGCCAGGTCCCAGTAGCCGAGGCGCGGCTGGTCGCCACGCAGGAGGCCGCGCACGTCGCGGACGACCTCGCGGACCAGCGGGGCGGCCTTGCCGTAGACGTCGGTCGCGCTGCGGCGCAGGCGGCCCAGGCCGGTGTTCTTCCACCAGGGCGGGTTACGGCGCTGCGCGAGGGCGGTCAGCGTCTGCGTGATCTCCTCGGGGCGGTGGGCTCGCAGCGGGGCGAGGGCGTCGTCCATGTGCACGGAGCTGGCGGCGATGAACCAGCGATAGGTGCGGCCGACCTCGTGGTCGAGGCGTTCGGCGAGCTGCTGGACCAACCTCACGCCGTGGCCGAGGCCGGTGCGCGCCGACTCGTCGCGGTCCTCGGCGACGCGGCCATCCTCGACGATGAAGAGGTGATAGTCGAGGACGGTCTCGATGCGCTCGAGCTCGGTCGTGGCGCCCATGACGGCGTCGGCGATGCGGGCACCAAACTCGGAGATCGTCGTCAGGAGCCGCGGTTGCAGGGTCTCCAGCAGCCAGCGGCGCATCGGCACCTCGACGCGGGTCGCGGGGATGTCCTGGGTGGCGATGCTCGAGTCCTCGGGGCGAATGTCGAAGCTCAGCTGCTCGGGCTGGCGAGCGAGGGTGGCCTCGACCTCGCCGCGTAGCGAGTCGAGCGCGGTGCCGTCGGTGAAGCTGGCCGCGGCGGCGCGCAGGGTGCCGCGCGCGCGGTGCAGGGCCGGGCGGATGCCGTGCTCGAGGGCCGACTTCCAGCCGCGCGCGTCGTCGCGCTCCGGTGGGTTGAGCGTCGGCGTCATGCTGCGCAGCGGAGCCTCGGACTCGAGGCCGAGGAAGGGCAGGAAGCGGTCCTCGTCGGCGGGGTCGGCGTCACCGGAAGGGCTCGCAACGGCCGTACCGGCGAGCAGGCTGGTGGTGGTGCCGGGGGGCAGGGTGATGACGCTCAGGAGCGGAGCAGGCCGGCTGACGACCACGGCGGCGCCCTCGAGGGTGGAGATGACCTGCTCCAGTTGCAGCGCGCAGGCGCCGTGCAGGCGGTCCTCGACGAGCTGGCCGAGCCGCTCCTGGAGGCCCGCGAACCACTGGGCCAGGCGAAGGGCCTGCGGGTCGAGGATCACCGGAAAAGCATAACAGGGGCCGGGCGTTGCAAGGGCCGCGCCGTGCGATGAGGGGGCGCAAGGCTACGGTCGACATGACAGGTTCGGGTGCAGGACCGGGGGGCTCGTCGGGCTCGGGGTGCTGATCGGCGCCATGGTCCTGTTCGGGGCAGTTCCTGGTGAGTTCACGAAGCCCGTCATTT
>JAYUXQ010001395.1:0-6052 GCA_043752905.1 Nannocystis sp.
ACCGAATAAATACCGCTTTATCATCCGCGTCGCGGATGCCGTTGCGCTGTCGTCTGGCGGCAACGACACGAACCGCTCGGCTCTCGAGCTTCTAACACCCGACCGGCGAGTCGTTCGACGCGTCGACCTCACCGCGCTCGCGGCCATGGCGACCGATCGTTTTGGCCGCCGTGGCAGCCAGCGAGGCGCACCCCGACTACCGGGGTACCTGGGCCAGCGAGCACCACGACATCGTGTCGCAGCTGGAGGAGCAACTGCCTGACTCTCTCACACGGGTACTGGCGTGCTGCGATCGGGTCCTGCCGCGAGCGGGTCAGGTCTGGTCGGTGCCTCACGCCGCTGCGGGGGTTCTCGTGTTCGAGAGTCGACGAAGATGATAGCGGGTCGCACGAGCCTGCGGCTCTCGCGCACCCAACTGGCCGCAAGGGACTAGGCCGGCGGCGAAACATTGCCTATCCTCCGCGCCTATGGCTCCGACCCTCGCGAAGAGTTTGGCGTTTTGTTTCGGCCTCGGCCTCCTGCTGCAGTCGGCGTGCGTGTGCGGCCCCGGCCCCAACGTCGGCGGCTACGACGAGCCCGGCGCCAAGGACCCGCCGCGCTCGCTGCAGGGCATCAAGTTCATCGAGAGCGAGAAGGGTGACCCGGCGATCGTCGGCTGCGCCGATGGCCAGCGCGAGGGCTTCGCCGACATCACCCGTCATCGTCGCGTCGCCGGCTGCCTCGCCACCTGGGAGGGCACCAAGAGCCTGCGCGACAAGGTCACCAACAAGCCCTGCGGCGACGACATCAAGGCCGACGCCAAGGACGCCAAGGCCGCGGCCACCGCCGGCGCCGGCGTGTGCACCGTCCCCGCCGACGCCTGCGCCCCCGGCTGGCACGTCTGCGGCAACACCGGCAAGAACGACGACCTCAAGACCCACACCACCTTCAAGGCGTGCAACAAGGAGGCTGGCCCCGGCAAGTTCGTCGCCGCCATCTCGCACGGCCAGAGCGAGGAGTTGTGCCCGCCCGCGCCCGGCCCCGACACCGTGTTCCCGTGCATGGACTCCGGCTACTGCGCCGAGCCGGTGTGCTGCGGCGACAACTGCCAGTTCGGCAAGTGCCGCGACGGCGTCTGGAAGGGCCAGACCCGCATCTCGCTCGGCAAGGCCGAGGGCTGCGGCTCCGTCACCTCCGAGCGCAACGGCGGCGTGATGTGCTGCTACGACAAGGACGAGGACCCGGCCGCCCTCAAGCCGGCCGATGCAGCTGCCACCGCCGCCACCGCCGGCACCCCGACGGCCGACCCGGCCGCACCCGGCACTCCCACGGCCGGCCCATCCACCGCCACCACTGCATCAGCCCCGTCGACCGTCCCGTCGACCACCCCGCCCTCGACCGTCCCCTCGAGCACCGCCCCGTCGACCACGAAGACCGGCGACCCGACCAGGGGCACCGCCCCCGCGACCACCAAGGGCGCCAAGAAGAGCGAGTAACCCTCGCCTGCCCGCGTCCTGCGGGCGACGCATCGGCCTCCGATCGAAGACGATCTGTCCTCACAGACAGATCGTCATGGTCGTATCACCCAACCGACGATCCCACGCGGCGAGCCGAGCCGCACGCGACTAATCGCCGCCGCAGCCACCGCAACTGCTGCAGCTCGCCCCACCACCGTCGCAGCCGCCATCGATCGAGACATCGCAGTACTCGCTCGATCCACCGCCCTCCGATCCCCCGCCCTCACGACCCGGGCCATCGGACTCGAACAGGCCGAGCAGGTCATCCATGAACTCGCGGCGCTTGAGATGGCGCTGCACCGGCTCCGGCAGCAGCACGCGATCGGTCGGCTCCAGCCACACGCCGTGAGAGCCGCACACGCGCACGGGAGCCTCGCCGATGAAGCACAGCCCCGCCATGGCGTCACGACACACGCTGCACTTCGTCGCATCGATCGCCGGCGCCTCGAAGTGACAGGGGCGGCCGCCGAACAGGGCCACCGCGACGTCGCGCTCCAGCCAGACGCCGCGGCACCCGGAGCATCGGTGAAGCCGGCCGCGATCCAGCTTCATCGGAGCCAACCAGCTCGCGGGACATTGCGGGCAGACCGTGACTGCTGACATGCCGCGAGGCTAGCTGCGGGCGCTCGCCGGGCAAGGCGAGCCCATGTGACGAGTTCGCGTCGGCGCGACGTCAGGCCGCGATCTCGCCGGAGCGGGCGAAGCTGACGTAGCCGTACAGCGACTCGCGGTGCGGGCGGTCGACGCCGACCACCGGCGACGTCGTCACGTCGTCGAACTCGCCCCAGAACTGCAAGCGGCGGCCGATGAACTCGTCGTCCGACCCGACCGACGGCACCTGGATCGCACGCAGGCGCAGGGCCGGATGATCGCGGTACCACTCGCCGGAGTGCTTGTCGCGCACGCCCACGCACTCGTCGAGGCGCAGGTGGTACTCGGTGTGGAGGGTCTCGAACATCCGGTGCTGGCGACGGTTCTTGGAGCTCATGACGCCACCTTGGAGATCCATCGCCCGGATCGCAAAAAATCGGCCCACACCGGACCCCGGCATGTGCGCCTCGCGCCCGCCCACCCCATGATGGCTGCTACACTGGCGCCCCGTGGCCCGCCCCTCCGTCCTCGCCAGCCTGCCCAGGTTCCACCGCGGCGGCTTCTGGCTGCTCCTCGTCGCCGCGGCCGCCAGCGCCCTGCTCGCCGACCACCCGCTCGCCGACACCCTGACCCTCAACCTCGGCTTCACTCGCCAGGCCCTGTGGCAGCCGGCCACCGCCATCTTCCTGTACCCGGACGGCCAGCTCGGCGGCCTGATCGGCACCCTGTTCATCCAGTGGTTCATCGGCGGCCACGTCGAGGAGCGCCAGGGTACGGCGCGCTACCTCACGCTCGTGCTGCTGTCCGCGTTCGTCGGCTACCTCGTCACCGCCCTGCTCGGCCTCGCTGTCCCGCGAGTCCTCGCGGCCCCGATGGGCGGCACGCTGCCGGCCGACATCGCGGCCGTCGTCGCCTTCGGCGTGTCGCATGCCCGACAACCAGTGCAGTTGTTCGGCGCCCTGCCGCTCTCGGGTCGCGGGCTCGCCGGGCTCGTGACCGCGCTGGTGCTCGTGGGGCCGCTCCTGCGCGGGAATTGGCCGGTTGCCGTGCCCACGGCGGTCGCGGCGCTGTGCGGCCTGCTGCTCGCCTGGCGCTGGCGAACCCCCCCGGCTTCGGGCAAAGTGGCCGCGCGCGCGGGTCGCCGTCCGCGCCACTTGAAGGTCGTCGACAAGCCCCCGCTCTTGAATTGACATCGCCGTGCCGTTCAAGTCCCCCGAGCCCATCGAAGCGAGTCTGACGACCACCTTCGGGCAGACCCCGCACTCGCGTTCGCTGCGTCGCGTCATGCTCCGGGTGATGGACGGCCCCGACGCGGGCGCCCAGATCCAGGCCGCGCGCGCGCGCCTGACCGTCGGTCGCAGCGCCGTCAACGACCTCGTCCTCACCGATAGCTCGATCAGCGGATTACATGCCGAGCTGCTGGTCAGCAAGGGTGGCGTGTTGCTGCGCGATCTGGCGAGCACCAACGGCAGCTTCGTGCACGGCGTGCGCGTCCAGGAGGCGTGGGTCGAGCCGGGCATGACCATGGTCCTCGGCAAGACCGCGATCGCCTTCCTCGCCGAGGACGAGGTCCACGTCCCGCTCTCGGGCCGCGACCACTTCGGCGCGATGCTCGGCTCGAGCCCCGCCATGCGCGAGATCTACGCCGTGCTCGAGCGCGTCGCCGGCACCGAGATGAGCGTGCTCGTCGGCGGCGAGACCGGGGCCGGCAAGGAGCTGGTCGCCCGCGCCCTGCACGACGAGTCGCCGCGCCACCAGGGCCCCTTCGTCGTGCTCGACTGCGGCGCCCTGCCCCGCGAGCTCGCCGAGGCGGCGATCCTGGGCCACAAGAAGGGCTCGTTCACCGGCGCCATGGCGGACCGCGCCGGCTGCTTCGAGGAGGCCAGCGGCGGCACCCTCTTCCTCGACGAGATCGGCGAGCTCCCGCTCGACTTGCAGCCGAAGCTGCTGCGCGTGCTCGACCGCCGCGAGGTCCAGCGGATCGGCGAGAGCACCGTGCGCAAGGTCGATGTCCGCATCGTCGCCGCCACCCACCGCGACCTGCGAAACATGGTCTCGCACGGCGGCTTTCGCGAGGACCTGTACTTTCGCCTGTCGGTCATGGCCGTCGAGCTGCCGCCGCTGCGCGACCGCGGCGACGACATCGTCCTGCTCGCCGAGAAGTTCATCGCCGACACCTCGCGACGGATCGCCGGCCGACCCGCGCCGACCCTCAGCGTCGCCGCCCGCCAGGCCCTCCTGCGCCACCCCTGGCCCGGCAACGTCCGCGAGCTCAAGAACACGATCGAGCGCGCCACCTACCTCGCCACCCACGGCATCATCGAGCCGACCGACCTCATGCTGCACAGGCCCGCGTCCGCCCGCCCCGCCGAGCCCACGCCCGCCGCCAACAACCCCGCCGGCGACCTCTCCGCGCTGTTCGAGCTGCCGTTCAAGGAGGCCAAGCAGGTGCTCCTCGACGACTTCGAGACCCGCTACTTCACCCACCTGCTAGAGGCCCACGACGGCAACCTCTCGCGCGCCTCGGCGGCGGCCGGCATCACCCGTTATTATCTGCGCGAGCTGCTCAAGCGCCTCGGGCTCCACCGCGTGAAGGAGGACGAGTCATGACCTGTCCCGAAGACCCGCACGCCCTGGTGCCTGCGACCGACCCCGACACCCTCCCCGCCGCGATCGAGGTCTCGACCCCGCAGGGCGCTGTCACGATCGCCCTGCACCCGGTCCTGCGCACCGCCTTGCTGGTCGCCTGGGCCGCGCTCTCGGGCGCCTGCAGCGAGCAGGGCGCCGACCCGGTCCGCACGGCGCAGGCCTTCACCTCGGCGGTCCAGCGCGGCGACATGAAGGCCGTGCTGCCGATGCTCGAGAAGTCGACCGCCGACCGCCTCGCCGCCGCCGCCGACAAGGCCTCCGACCAGGTCGGCGGCCGCCGCCGCATCGAGCCCGCCGAGATGCTGCAGTTCGTCGATGTCTCGCCCACCTTCGAGCTCGCGCAGACCCAGCTGGTCGACAACGACGGCGCCACCGCGCACGTGCGGCTGGTCGGCGCCCAGCAGGAGTCGTATACCCTCACGCTCGTGCACGAGGACGGCGCCTGGCACGTCCGCATCCCGACCCCGCCGACCTCGCCATGACCTCAGGCTCCCCGACCCCCGGCCGTTCGCGCCGCGCCGCGCTCATCGCCCTGCGCACCTGGCTGCTCCCCGTCGCGCTCGGCGCGGCCGCCTTCGGCCTGCACTACGCCCTGCACGTCCCGGCTGGTCCATTGCCACCGCCGAGCCCCGCGGAGATCGAGGAGAAGAAGAAGGCCGCCGACAAGAAGAAGAAGGACGACGAGAAGAAGCAGAAGGAAGCCGACAAGAAGGCCGGCAAGGTCAGCCCGGCGCCGCAGCGTGGTGGTCCGCGCGACCTCCCCTACGAGCCCTTCTCACGCGCGCGCGACCGCTACCTGCTCGATCAGCTGTGGGCCTATTACGAGCCGACGGCGTTTAGCAAGGAGCCGACCTTCGAGGCCTGGCAGACCGCCCACAAGCCGATCCTCAGCCAGATCGTCAGCGCCACCCGTCAGGTCGTGTTCGCCGACGGCCCCGCGATCTCCGTCGCCGCCAGCGAGTGCCACACGATCCGCTGCCGCTTCACGATCACCGCCCCCACCACCGAGCCGCTCGAGCAGATGAGCGCCGCGCTCGCCGAGCTCAGGCTCGGCGACGGGTCTTTGTGGCACAGCTTCAAGCCCGGCAAGGTCGTCGAGGAGCCGAGCAAACGCGAGGGCGTCGCTGCCAAACAAAAGCTCGAGTTCACCGTCAGCTTCATGCACGACCTGCCGGCCCTCGCCAGCATCGAGGTGCCCGGCAAGGGCCGTCTGCGCCTGCCCCAGCCCCCCCCGCGCCCGCCCACGACCACCACGGGCCCGCAGCCAGGCTCCGCGAGCGCCCCGGCCATCCCCGCGACAGGCACGACCACCTCGA
>JAYUXQ010001396.1:0-2405 GCA_043752905.1 Nannocystis sp.
GAAAAATTGGTGATCCACGGCGGAGCGCTCGAGAGCGGCGACGGCGAGATCGCAAAGGGCGCCGCGACCTGGCACGTCGGGTACGCCGCCCAGCGCGAGCACAAGCAGGCCCAGCTCCAGATCATGGCGAAATTCGCCGGATCGCAGGGCTGCAGGATGGTGCATTTAATCAAACACTTCGGGGATCAGGAGGACCGGGGCGAGGTCTGCGGGATCTGCGATGTGTGTGCGCCCGAGCGGTGCATCGCCCGGGAGTTTCGGGCCCCGAGCGCGAGCGAGGCGACCCACGCGGCGCGGATCCTCGCGGCCCTCGCGGAGGGGGATGGACTCGCCACGGGGCGCCTCCACCTCGAGACTTTTCCGAAGGGTGACGTCGACCGCAACTCGTTCGAACACCTGCTCGGCGGGCTGGTCGCGGCCGGCCTCGTGACCCTCGAGGATGCGACCTTCAAAAAGCGCGGCAAGGTCATCCCGTTCAAGCGCGCGACGCTGACGGACGCGGGCAGGTCACACGAGATGACGACCGCGGGGTTGATGCTCCCGAAGACTTCTGGAAAACCGGCCGGGCGCGCCGCGTCGAGGCGGGCGCCCGCGCGGCCCAAGGCCACCAAGCGTGCGCCCGCGAAGCGCAGCGCCAAACGGGCACCGGCGAAGCGGGCCACCGCCAAGCGGGCCACCGCCAAGCGCACCACCTCGCGACGCGCACGCGCGCCCGCCAGCGACTAGATCACTCGCCCTCGGTCGCCGCGAGGATGTCGGCCGCGCGCCAGTGCGGGGCATCCTCGGCGAGCTCTCGCAGGAGCGCGTCGAATTGCTCCGCAGCGGCCGGGAAGGCGGTCTCTCGCCACTCGCTGGCCAGCGCGAGGCGGCTACGCAGCGCAGCCATCAACAGGTCGATCCACGTCGGGGCGGTGTACGTGAAATTGAGGGACATCGCGTCGCTCGCGGCCGAGGTCGCGTGCCACACGCCCCGTGGGACGAACAGCAGCGAGCCGGGGCGCAGCACGATCGACCGCGCGTTCGCGGGCATGTCGTCGGGCATCGGCGCGTGCGCGTAGGTCTCGATCTCGGGGTCGAGGGGCTGGCCCACGGTGTGTCGCGTCATCGGCCGGTCGACGTGATCATTGCCCGCGAGGCGCCACGTCTTGGTCCCGTGCAGCTGCAACACGAAGTTGATGTTCTGGTCGAAGTGCGGCGCGGTACCCTTGCCGGCCGGCGTCGCGTACACCAGACAGCGACCCTGTGTCAGCGCCGACAGGCCGAGGTCGCCGCGGATCGCCGCGAGCCACTCGCTCAACACCGACGAGACGGCGTGCACATCGTTGAACAGCAAGCCCATGCCATTGGCGAACAGCTTGCGCGCGTCGCCCGGCGTCGCCTCGATCGCGCTCGCCTCGTCGGCGACATCGGGCAAGTGCACCTGCACGGAGTTCGGCCACGAGCCGAGCATCGCGTCGAGCGACCGCAGGAACGGCAGCTCGGTGAGCGCCTGCACCGATGCTTGCAGGCCATGCACGACGAGGGGCTCGTCGGCGGCGAGGCTGGCGAAGAACTCCGCGTCGGAGCGCGGGTGAAGGAGTGCGGCGAGGCCCGGCGTCATGATTCCTTTTGAAAGAACCGTCTATCACGCCGCTTGCGAGGCCGCGCCCCCTGGGCTACGTTCCGCGCGAGATCTGGCACCGCAGGTCCACCGCCTGCATGACCGAGACGCCGACGACACCGCCCGGAACTCCCGACGAGCACACCTTTGCCTCGCTGTCGCTCGCTGCGCCGCTGGCCCGGGCGATCGAGGTGCTCGGGTTCTCGCAGATGACGCCGGTGCAGGCCCACGCGCTGCCGGACCTGCTGCGCGGCAAGGATGTCATCGCCCAGGCGCGCACCGGATCCGGCAAGACCATCGCCTTCGGGCTGGCGCTGCTGGCCCGCGTCGACGTCGAGCTGGCCCGGGTGCAGACCCTCGTGCTGTGCCCGACGCGTGAGCTCGCCGATCAGGTCAGCGCGGAGATCCGCCGGCTGGCGCGCTTCATCGCCAACCTGCGGGTCGTGACGCTGTGCGGTGGGGTGCCGGTGCGCACGCAGAAGCCGGCGTTGCAGGTCCCGCCGCACGTCGTCGTCGGTACGCCAGGGAGGATCCTCGATCACCTCGCGCGCGAGAACCTCGACCTCGGCGACCTGCGGGTGCTGGTGCTCGACGAGGCCGACCGCATGCTCGACATGGGCTTCCTCGACGCGATCACCGAGGTCGTCCAACAGAGCCCGAGCGCGCGGCAGACCCTGCTGTTCTCCGCGACCTACCCGGACGACATCCGCGCCCTGAGCCGCAGGCTGCAGCGCGACCCGACCACCGTCACCGTCGATACCGTCGTCGGCGCCGACATCGAGCAGACTTTCTTCGCGGTCGAGCC
>JAYUXQ010001397.1:0-6051 GCA_043752905.1 Nannocystis sp.
TGCGCGACGCGATCGTCTGGGAGCTGCGCCTGCCCCGAGCGCTGCTGGCCGCGCTCGTCGGCGCCGCCCTGGCGAGCGCCGGCGTGCTCACCCAGGGCCTGTTCCGCAACCCGCTCGCCGACCCCGGCATCCTCGGCGTCAGCGCCGGCGCCATGCTGGCCGCCGTGATCGGCTTCATGTTCGGCGCCGAACAACACGGCCTGTGGGTCACCCCCTTGCTCGCCGCGGGCGGCGCAGCCCTCGTGCTGCTCGTGTTGCTCGCGTTGCACCGCGCCCGGCAGAGCCTCGCCACGCTATTGCTCTCCGGCTTCGCGCTCGGCACCCTGTGCGCCGCGGTGGCGACCCTGTGCCTCGCGTTCGGTGCCCAGCGCTGGGACCTCGGCATCCGCGTGATGCAATGGAGCCTCGGCAGCTTCGAGGGCCGCACGTGGATCCACCTCGCCTGGGCGATCCCCCCGTGCGTCATCGGCCTCGCGCTCGCCACCTGGCTACGCCGCGACCTCGACACGCTGCACCTCGGCCACGACATCGCCGCCTCGCTCGGCGTCGATCTCGGCCGCTTGCGTCGGCACGTCGTGCTCGCCGTCGGCCTGCTCGTCGGGGCCGCGACGGCCCTCAGCGGCGTGATCGGCTTCGTCGGCCTGCTCGTCCCGCACCTCGCCCGCATGATCGCCGGACCCGGCCACCGTCGCCTGCTCCCGCTCGCCGCCCTGCTCGGCGCCCTGCTCCTCGTGCTCGTCGACACCCTCGCGCGCGCCGTCACCCGCATCGTCCTCCCGCCCGGCGTCCTCACCAGCCTCCTCGGCGCCCCCCTGTTCCTCTGGATGCTGCGACGGCGCGAGCTGGGCGAGCGCTAGTGGTTGCCGATCACGGATGTCCTGCCGGAGACGCCGTCTCCGGGGGACCCCGTGGAACATGCACATCCGAGTCCGCGATCGCAGCGAGTCTCCTTGATCCGAACCAGAGCAAGCCCCGCGTGTCGCACACGGAGCGCGACGCGAACGGACGGTTGTCCAGCCTGGGGGGGCTGGAAGTGACACCACAAGATGTAGCGCGAGCGCAACGGTCGCCGTCCACGACTTGTGGCTGGCACATTGTACCGCCGCATGCGCACATCGCAAATGTGACAGTGACATGCGTTTCATCCGTTGCGCGATCTGGCCCACCGGGCGCGTCTTTGGGCCCGATCTGGGCGTTTGCGATCGAATCCACATCGACAATTTTCTCGCGCCGGCTATGGACGGAACGCACCGGATCGGTTTCTCTGAGTGCCCTCGCCGAGGTCGGCCAGTCCAAAGGAGTTCAAGGAATGCGATTGGTGAAACTGACAGCCCTGGCATCGTGCATCGGATTCGGTACCGATGTGTTCGATGATGGTGCCAGCGCGATGATGGACGCGGAGGACGTCTTACCGGCGCGCGGCGTCGCCGACGAGCTGGGCGAGGCCGTGAGTGTCCCGGCGATCCCGTCTGTCCCCGTGGGTGCCGGCGCCGCCCCGGGCCTCGCCGACAAGATCGACGGGACCGACACGACGCACGCCGCCGGGACCTCCCAGATCGCGCACGACCGCGCGGCCATCCAGCAGTTCGTGCCGCGCGAGTGCGTCCACGAGGTCAGCGCTGACCGGCCGCGGTTGACTCGCAATGAGCAGCAGCGGACGCAAAAGATCCTCGCTCACGTCGAGCGCCGGCTCAAGGTCAGCGACGAATTCTCCAAGCTCCTGCACATGGTCGCCATGCGCGAGTCGAGCATGCAGCAGGGCCTCGTGCATCGCCTCTCGCCGGACCTGCAGGGCAGCTATACCGCGTGGCGCAAGATGCAGGACACCTATCAGGGCAACCCGCACGCCGAAGATCCAGAGAAGTGGCAGACCTACGGCCTGTTCGGGATGAACTCGAATTACTTCACGCTGCTGTGGGACAGGGCCGCCGACCCGCGCGTCCTGTGCGACGCCGTCGTCGACGTGCTCGTGTATCGCCGCGCCGCGATCCGTATGCTCAAAAAAGCCGGCGGCAACATCGTCTGCAAGGACGAGCACGGCAAACCCTACGACTACACCACGCGCGCCACCTGGGAGACCCTGCATCGCGCCGTCAGCGGCGGCAAGCTGTGCCCTGGCAAGCACGAGGCCACCGCCGCCACGCTCAAGCAGTACTTCCGCGACCGCGCCCTGCGGGTCGGCATCGACCCCGACCGCACCGTCACCCTCAAGATGCTCGGCGTGGAGCCCGGCAAGGGCGCCGACGGCCAGCCGTGGGCCACCCAGGAGGCCATGGTCATGGGCCTGTGGTCCGAGATCGACGCCGCCGAGGCAGCCACGGCCGCCAAGCTCGCAACCACCACCGCCCCGTCCGAGCCCGCCGACGCCCTCGACGCCTTCATCAGCCCGGAACTTCCCGGGCCGGCCACCGGTTCGACCGCGACCACCGGGTCGTCCGGGTCGTCCGCGTCGCGCGTCGCCTCGCGGGCCGGCGCGCCCTGACGCACGCCGCAGCGCGCCGGCCCGCGGACAATGTTCTCGCGCCCACACGCCGCAGCGCCGCGTTTGCCCCCAGTTCGCCCCACCCCGCGGTTCCGATCGACGTCCGCCTGCCCCATGGCGCGAACCCCGGGGACTCGCTATTGTGGACCCCGTGTACGCTCCTCGGCCCACATTAATTTTAGCCGCGTGTGCCCTTGCGATCGCCGGTCTCTCTGCATGTGACCCGGAGGACATGTCCCCAAGGACAGCCCTCCAGGACGCGCCAGCACCCGCCACCTCACCCGCCACCTCACCCCTGCCAGGTCCCCTCGACCTCAGCGCCGCCCCGCCGGCGGCCAGCCTCGTCTGCGGCGACACCCCGGACATCGACCCCCGGCGTTCGCTCGTGATCACCGAGGAGGCCCTGCTGACCGGCTTCACCTTCGAGCGCGTGATGCAGCAGATCGTCGACACCAGCGGCGAGCCCGGGCTGACCCCGCAGGCGCTGTATGGCCGCTGGTGGGACTTCCTCAACGTCGCGCCGGGCTTCTTCCCGGAGGCCCGCCACTGCGACGACACCTTGATCGAGGGCAAGGCCTCGCTCGGCGCCTTCCCGATCCAGTGCCCGCGCCCCGAGGGCATCCTCGCCGCGACCGACCCCTTCGACGACCCCGAGAACAACCCCGACGCCTACTTCCCGATCGGCCTGTTCAACCGCTTCGACAACGCCCGCACCGATGGCTCGCACTGCGGCGAGTACCGCATCGTGTTCGCCAAGCGCTCGGGCCAGTTCGACGGCCTCGACCGCAACCTGATCATCTTCGAGGCCACCCTGCCGAACCCGTTCCCGGCCTGCGGCGTCGAGGGTTGCCGCCCGATCGCCGAACGCTGGGCCGCGCTCAGCCAGCTCGACGACCCCGCCCTGATCCGCAAGTCGCTCGAGGACTTCTACTTCGGCGATGGTGCCGGCGCCGGCCCGGTCGTCCACGCCGACAACTACGGCCCGCGCGGCGGCCAGATCCGCACCAACAGCTTCATGCCGGACCCGAACCTGTGGCAGCTCCACCAGTTCGTGTTCTCCCACGAGTGCGGCTTCGGTCCGTGCATCAAGCCGACCCTGGTCAAGGACAACCCGTTCCCGCAGCTGTTCATGGACCCCGCCCCCGGCCCCGGCGGCGAGGCGTTTCAGAAGTGGTTCATTAAACAGATCCCGCACCTCGAGGTCGCCGACGTCAACCGCTTCTTCCTGACCGACGTCGGCACCTTCAACGCCGGCCAGAGCAGCTCCGAGGGTGAGTTCGACATCTACCGCCTGCAGAGCGGCCAGGGCACCAACTTCCGCGACGCGATCCAGGCCGCGATCACCACCCCCGGGGTCACGACCGACCAGATCCTCAACCGCACGCTGACCCTGTCGTGCGCCGGCTGCCACGAGCACGCCAACAACCTCGAGAACGCCGACCTCGGCGACGGCCTCAACTGGGCGCCCAGCCTCGGCTTCGTCCACGTCAGCGAGCAGTTCACCGAGGACGGCGAGTTCGGCCCGCGCTTCCCGCTGTCCGACCAGATCACGCAGATCTTCCTGCCCCACCGCGAGCAGGTCCTCGAGGACTTCCTCGGCACCGCCGCGTGCAGCAACTGCGACGAGCTCAAGATCAAGCTGTTCGGCAAGAAGATCGTCGACCTCCACAAGTTCGACCCCCCGGGTCCCAAGGCCCCCGGCCTGACCCTCGGCGGCCCGCCGCGCAGCCACTAAAAAACCCGGCGCCAGGACCGGGGTCGTGGTCCGCCAGGCTCGCAGTGGCTGGCGCGGGGGCCAGGTTTTCCCGGTCCCGGATCCCGTCCGACCGGGCCCCCCGTGCTAGAGTCCGCCCCACTTTTCGTCGGAGCAAGCGCCGTGGTTCAAGCTCACATCTCCGGGACCGGTTTCCACGTCCCGCCCCGGATCGTCACCAACGACGATCTGATCCACATCTACGGCGTCGAGACCACCCACGAGTGGATCGTGCAACGCACCGGCATCGAGGCCCGTCGCTTCGCGGAGCCCGGCGTCGGCACCTCCGACATGGCCGTCCTCGCCGCCAGGGACGCCCTCACCGCCGCCGCGCTCGAGCCCCACGACCTCGACCTCATCATCGTCGCCACCCTCTCGCCCGAGCACGCCTTCCCCGGCAGCGGCGTCTACGTCCAGGAGAAGCTCGGCCTGTGCGAGGGTGAGAACGCCAAGTTCGTCCCCGCCCTCGATGTCCGCAACCAGTGCTCGGGCTTCCTCTACGCCCTGTCCACCGCGGTCGCCCACGTCAAGGCCGGCATGGCCCGCCACGTCCTCGTGTGCGGCGCCGAGACCCACTCGGCTGCCCTCGACCTGTCGTCCGCGGGCCGCACCGTCTCCTCGCTGTTCGGCGACGGCGCCGGCGCCGTCATCGTCTCCGCCACCGAGGAGGACCGCGGCGTGCGCGGCGTCTACCTCGGCGCCGACGGCCGCCACGCCGAGGTCCTGTGCCAGAAGATCTGGGACATCCGCAAACGGCCGTTCATCCCCACGAACCCCGACCGATCCGGCAACGTCGCGCCGGAGATGCTGTGGGCCCAGATGGACGGCAAGGTCGTGTTCAGGCACGCCGTCGGCACCATGCTCGGCGCTTTGATGCGCGCCTGCACCCACCAGCAGATCGGCGTCGAGGACATCGACCTGTTCCTGTTCCACCAGGCCAACATGCGGATCAACCAGTTCATCGCCCAGCAGCTCGGCGTCGGCGACGACAAGATCCCGCACAACATCCAGCGCTACGGCAACACCACCGCCGCCACGATCCCGATCTTGCTGGCCGAGTGCGTCCGCGACGGCAAGCTGCGCCCCGGCATGAAAGTGGCGATGGCCGCCTTCGGCTCCGGCTTCACCTGGGGCGCGGCGATCATCGACTGGTAGCGATCGACTGGTAAAAGAGACCCTGATGAACCCCACCCGCCTCGCTCTGTGCCTCCTCCTCTCGCTGTCCGCCTGTGACAAGTCGAGCACCCGCGACCCCGGCTCGCGGCCCCCGCCGCCCGAGCTGGAGGCCGTCTATTACGATGTCGACGCCACCAAGCCCTCGTTCGAGGACAAGCCCGCCGTCGACGCGGCCGCGACCCAGCTGGTCGACCACCCCGACCTCCACCTGCTCCTGATCGGCCGCACCGACTCGCGTGGGCACGCCGACAGCAACATGCAGCTCGGGCTGCACCGCGCCAACGAGCTGCGCCAGGTCGTGCTCAAGCGCGCCGCTGGCAAGGTCGACGCCACCCGGGTCCACGTCGGCTCGCGCGGCCAGGCCGAGCCGACCGGCAGCAACGACACCGAGGACGGCCGCACCGCCAACCGCCGCGTCGAGTTCTATTTTTACTACCCGGACGGCACCACCCTCAAGAGCCGCTTCGCCTCGCCGATCGTCATCGAGGGCGAGTGAGCCCTCAGACGAGCACGCGCAGGTACGCCGGCGCGACCTCGTCCGTCAGCCATACCCCGTTGGCGCTGCAGTAGAACACCGCCCCGGCGGCCTGCATCGCCGCCGCGTCGACCACCAGCACGACCGGCCGCCCGTGCCTCCCGC
>JAYUXQ010001398.1:0-2404 GCA_043752905.1 Nannocystis sp.
AGCATCTATCGAGAGGATGAGGGCCTCTCGACCCGCCACGGTCTCATGGCCGAGTTGCCGGGCAGCGTGCTCGAGTCGCTGTCCGCCAGCGGCACGACGATCGGCCCGGTGCGCTTCAAACAGATGGCCCGCCGCGTGATCCCGACCAGGAACCTCATCGACGGCGAGCACGTGATCAAGGTGTCCGTGCAGGACCGCCGCAGCTTCGCCGACTGACACCCACCGCACTGTTACGCCCGCACCATGACCGCGCGACGCAATTCCATTCGTGACATGTCCCATGGGACAGGCCTTCGCGCGCTCGCCCTCGCGCTCGCCGCCCTGATGGTCCCCGCGAGCGCGCAGGCCGGCGGTACCAAGACCTTCCGCGTCGCCGACTTCGACGACTTCGACAGCGGCGAGGCCGAGGGCGCCGCCATCGAGGCGTCCGGGAAGGTCACCGCCGGCCTCACGCCCGCGCGCGCCGACCTGCCGGGCGCGAGCGTGTTCACCTGCATCGCCGACGGTAAGGATGGCAAGCTCGCCTACGTCGGCACCGCCGACGCCGCGACGGTGCAGCGCGTGCGCCTCGACGGCAAGCCCGGCAAGGACGACAAGAAGGGCGACCCTGTGGCCCCGAAGGTCGAGAAGCTCGCGGAGCTCAAGGGCGCGGTCGTCTCGGCGCTGGCGCAGCTGCCCGGCGGCGATCTATTGGCGGCGACCCTGCCCGGCGGCGTCATCCACCGCATCCACCTCACCGATGGCAAGGGCAAGGTCAGCACCTTCGCGGAGCTCAAGGTCGAGCAGATCTGGGCGATCGTCCCGCATCAGGGCCGCCTGCTGATCGGCACCGGGCCCAAGGGCGAGCTGCTCTCGCTCGACATGAACGGCAAGGACACCAAGGTCCTGATCGACAGCGACGAGAAGGACATCCTCTCGATCGTGACGCTCGGCAAGGAGATCGTCGTCGGCACCTCGCCCGGCGCCAAGGTCCTGCAGGTCGGCGGCCCCGTCGAGGGCGTGCTGCTGCAAGACTTCACCGGCGACGAGGTCCGCGCCCTCGCCGTCACCGACACCGGCCTCGTCGCCGCCGTCAACGACTTCTCCGACCGCGGCATCAGCTCCGTGCAGGCGCTGACGAAGAACCTCGGCCGCACGAGTCTCGTTGGTCTACCGACCGAGGGCACCCTCGACGCCACCGGCACATCTCCACAGAGCACCGCCGACCTGATGTTCGTCCCGCTCACCACCGCGAAGGGCCTCGACCTCGCGCGCGCCGGTGAGCTCGCGTGGGAGAGCTGGCTGCACCGCGACAAGCAGTACTTCACGGCGGTCATCCACTCCGCCTCGCCAGGGACGGCCGGCGCGAAGAACGAGCTGCTGGTCGCTTCTTCACAACAGGGCAAGATCTACCGCGTGCGTGGCCGTCGTGACGTCGCCGTCGTCGCCGACCTCGAGGAGCGTCAGGCCACCGCCCTGTGTCCGCTCAAGGGCGGAGGCGTGCTCGCGACCGCGGGCGACGGCGCGGCGGTGTATCGCCTCGCCAGCCCGGGCGCCACGCCGACCGCGAAGGCTCGCTACCGCAGCAAGGTGTTCGACGCCAAGCAGCCTGCCACCTACGGCGCCGTCTACCTGCGCGGCGGCGGCCCCCTGAGCCTGCGCGCCCGCAGCGGCCCTGGCGAGGAGCCCGACAAGCGCTGGAGCGAGTGGAAGACCGTCACGCTGGCCAGGCAGGGCGACGCCGTGCGGGGCGCGCTGGCGGTGCCGAGTCGCCGCTACGTGCAGCTCGAGGTCGGCCTCGACGCGGTCAGCGAGCTACGCGACATCTCGCTGTTCTACGCGCCGGAGAACCTCGCGCCGCTGGTCCAGAGCGTCGACATCGCCGGCCCGGAGATCGACGACGAGGACGAGGGCGAGCCCGACCCCAAGTTGACGATCAAGTGGAAGGCCGAGGCCCGCGACGATGACGAGCTCGTCTACGAGGTCAGGATCCGTCCCGAGGGCAGCGATGCCACCCAGTGGATCAAGCTCGGCGGCGAGAACCCGGTCACCAAGAAGGAGCTCAAGTGGGACCTCGGCAGCGTGCCCGACGGCGTCTACGAGGCGCAGATCGTCGCCAGCGACGAGCCGAGCAACGGCTCCGCCCGCGCCCGCACCGACGAGGTCGTCAGCGCCCCCTTCATCGTCGACCACAAGCGCCCGACGATCGATGACGTCAAGGTCCAGGGCCCTCGCATCGTCGCCCGCGCACGTGACGAGGGCAGCCGGATCCTCGGCGTCTCCTACAGCATCGACGGCGGAGCCTTCCGCGCCGCCAGCCCCGCCGACGGCCTGTTCGACGCCGACAGCGAGACCTTCGAGGTCACCCTCCCGCCAGACCTCAAGCCCGGCAAACACCGCGTGGTCCTCCGAGCCCGCGACGCCT
>JAYUXQ010001399.1:0-6051 GCA_043752905.1 Nannocystis sp.
GCTCCACCGGCGACGCTCGGCCTGCTCGCGCTGAGCTTCATCGCGACACGAAAGCGCCGCCGCGCATCGCCCCGCCGGTCTCTCGTCGCCTAAAAATCGATGCGCATGCCGATCGACGGGAAGATCGGCAGGCCGACGCCGCCAGCCGCGCTGGCGAAGTCATAGTTATAAATAAATGCCTCGATGTTGGAGCGATTATACACGTTTTGCACGTCGAGGTACGCGGTGACGCTCAGCCGCTGCCGGACCCACCTGTGATCCACTCTCAGGTCGAGCTGATGAAACGGCGGGAACCGGGCGCTGTTGAGCTCTCCGGTGATCGGGATGAAGCTGCCGTCATATTGCAGCGCGCCGAGCACCGGCGTGTACGGAGATCCCGAGACCAGGCGGAACCGGCCGCCGATCTGCCAGTTGTGGGGGAGCTTGTAGCTGGCGACGATGGCGAGGTTGTGGCGCTGATCGAAGTCGGCCGGGAAGGTCCCGCCCGGCAGGTCGCCCCGCGCCTGAAACGACACCTCGCTGCGCATCAGCGTGTACGCGACCCACCCGTACAGCCGGCGCGTCAACGGCTTTCGGAGCAGCAGCTCGAGGCCGAGGTTGCGGGTCGTCGAGCCGCTGAGCACCTGCCCGGCGCTGATCGGCGGCACTCCGTTGTCCTGCTCGCGGAAAAATCCGGTCACCTCCATCGTGTAGCCGGCGAGAAAGTCATGCTGGATCGTCGCGCTGGCCTGCACCGAGCGGGCGACCCGCAAGGTGCCCGCGAGCGGCTCGAAGCTGACGGTCGGCTCGAAGTTCGAGAAGAACGCCGGCAAGATCAGGTTGCTGGTGCCGAGCCGGGCCTGGCCGGGTACCAGCCGCGCGTCGCCGACATAATGGCGCACGCGCGGCTGCGAGTACGCGCCGACCCCGACGCGCAAGTTCCAGCGCTCGCCGAGCTCGAGCCGGGCGTTGAGCCGCGGGTCGACCGCGAAGGCCGTGTCGGCCCCGACGATGAAGCCCGCCGCGCGCACGCCAGGCGTCAGCAGCAACGGCCCGAGCTTGAGGTACGCCGTCGTGTAGACGCCGAGCCAGGTCTCGGTCCCGCGCGTGTCCTTGGGCTGCTGGTCGGGCGTGCCGCTGGCGTCGGTCGTCATCGAGTGGGCCCGGAACGTGTCCACCTGCGCGTCCGTGCCGAACACCAGCTCGAAGCGGTCCGACAGCTCGCGCACGCCCTCGGCGCGCAGCGAGGTCACGTAGTCGCGGCGGTACTGCTCGGACATCTGCACCGGCACGGCACGCCGGCCGATGTCGTAGCGAAACGCCGGGCTGACCATGAAGCGCCACGGACCCACGCGCTTGCGGACGACGATGTCGGCACGATGATAGTCGCTGCGAAAGTCGAACACCGTCTGCTTCTCGCCGCCGAACTGGTCAGAGCGCAGGCGAATGCGATCGCCGCTGCCGATCACGCGCGCGCTGATCGTCCCCCCGCCGGGCAGCGGGTGGTCGATCATCGCCTGGTAATCGTAGTAGCGCGGCAGCAGGAAGTCCTGCTCGCCGAGCAGCTTCTGCGCGGCCACCAGTACCCCATCGATATAGGCGCGCTGGGCCGCGAGGATGAACGACCCGCCCTTCTTTCCCAGGCGCCCCTCGACGAGCGTACCCGCGGCCGCGAGGTCGACCTTGCCAAAGCCATGGATCCCGTCGCGCCGCCCGCGTCGCGGCTCGATCACCACCACGCCGCCGGTCGCGTTGCCGTAGCGACTGTCGAAGTTGCCGGGCACGAAGTTGATGTGATCGATGATGTCGCCGGGCACCACGCTCGCCAGTGACAGCACATGAAAGGCCCGCGGCACCGGGTGCTCCCCGACGAACACCAGGGACTGATTGGGCGCCGCGCCGCGCAGGACCAGCAGACCGAGCCCGCCAGGCGTGCGCGCGACCCCGGGGAGGCTCTGCAGCGCCCGCAGCGGGTCACCCTGCGTGCCCGGCAAAGTCGCGATCTCCTCGCGGCTGAGCGTACGCGCTGCCACGTCGGGCACCCGTGCGCGATCGGTCGGCGCGCGCACGATCGTGCGATAGGGATTGAGCTCGAGCGGCCGCGGGAACAGCTGCACAGCGGTGGCCGCCCCGGCCTTGACCTCGACGACGACCTCGAAGCGCTCGAAGCCCGGCGCGACGATCACCAGGCGCACCAGGCCGGGCGGAACCTCGAGCCCGAGCGACCCGTCGGCCCCGGTCCGGACCTCCCGCAGCCACGCGGGCCGGTCGGACGCCGGATCGGCGGTCGCCCGCAGCCGCTTCGAGCTCGCCGGCACCGCGATGACGGCGGTGTCGGCGAGCGGCGTGCGCTGCCCCGCCGCGCGCACCGGCCCGACGATCGTCCCGCACGCGCCCGCCCGCGCGCACACGTTCACCGGCACCGGCGGCGCCGCGCCGGCCGGCATCGCCGACAGCGCCGCGAACGCACCTGTCCCGCACGCCATGGCCCATGGGACATGTCTCATGGACCCGATACCCCGGACCCCCCGGACACCTCGAAGCGCAGCCAGCCCCATACGATCGAGCGCGTATCACTGAGCAGGTAATAGCCGTGGATATCCTCGCTGGCGTCCGCGGGGACCTCCCAGGTCGCCTCCTGCACGCCGTAGGTCGGCTCGTCGACGGCCGCGGTCAGCAGCCAGCTCGAGCCAAAGCTCTCGAACTGCGCCTGCATCACGGGTAACCCGTCCCCGCCGATGAGGGTGCGGTAGTATAGCTGGGCGTCGAAGGGGTCGACGGGCGCACGAATATTGATCGTGTCACCCGGCGCGACCGCGACGGTGTCACCGGACACCGCCACGGTCTGGCGATCACCGCCATCGACCGCCGTGATCGTCAGCTCGAACGGGCGCAGCTCGGGGAACAGGCTCGGCTCGGCGCTGCGCACCTCGATCGGGATCGAGTCGAGCGGGATCGCGTCCGGGAGCCCGAGGAACGCGGCGACGAACAACAGCCGCCACACCGGGCCGATCGGCAGCGGCTCGACGATGAGGATGCAGTCCTGCAGGGTCTCGGTCGCGCTGGCGACGTTTTGCAGGCGATCGATGCAGCGCGTCGTGCTCGCGCCACCCGGCGTCCCGGAGATCATGTAGACGGAGGGGGGATCGCCGAACAGGCCGAGCGAGCTCAGCTCGCCGAGCTGCAGGGTCGCGGTGGCGCCGGTCCCGATCCGGCACGTGGTCTCCGGCCCGAGCGGCTCGGTCGCGCAGTCCCGCAGAGCTTCGGGCTGCGCGACCTCGTTGAAGCAGCGCGACGCCTGGCAGTAGAACCATGCCGGCGCGATGGCCTCGAGATCGAGGGGCCCGTCGGGTCCGACCAGGAACGGGGTGAAGCGGATCTCATCGCCGGGCATCGCCGCCGCGATCACGCGATCCGGCCGCGGCGAGGTCGGCCCGTACGGCCCGCGCTTCGCGATGTCGACGCGGATCGCCGCCGCGATCGGGTGATCGACTTGCCACGGTGGCGCACCCTCCGGCAAGCAGGCGACCAGCGCCACAGCCGCCGCGACCGTCCCCACTGCCACCCTCGGCCGGAGCCGCTGCGAAGTGCCTGGCACGCGCGCGCAGTATATCGGCGACGCGCCGCGGTTGTCTCGGCCGGCGGCCCTGTGCCATCCTCCCGCTCCCGCATGACCGTGACCCTCGACGAGACGCTGCACCCGGCCTGGCTGGCCGAGCTCCGGCGGGCCTGGACGGACTTCAACGCGCGCCACCTCGGCGGTCGCCTCCAGCCGCCGGTGCTGCAGATCGACCGCAGCGAGCTGCGCCTGGGCCGCTGGGAGCCCGAGGCGCGCCTGCTGAGCCTCGCGCACCACCACATCTGGACCCACGCGTGGGACGAGGTGCTCGGCACGCTCAAGCACGAGATGGCGCACCAGTACGTCGACGAGGTCCTCGGCGGCGACGAGCGTCCGCACGGCCCGCAGTTCGCCCGCGCGTGCCAGTTGCTCGGCATCGACGCCCGCGCCAGCGGCACCCCGCGCGACCGCGAGGCCGACGAGCAGAGCAAGACCCTGCGGCGGGTGCAAAAGCTGCTCGCGCTGGCGACCAGCGCCAACCGCCACGAGGCCGAGGCGGCGATGGCGGCCGCCAACACGCTGCTGCTTCGTTACAACCTCGAGTTACCGCAAGGCGGCCCGCCCCTCGGTTACGGCGCGCGCCGCCTCGGTGCCAGCGCGGCAGCGCTGCCGCTCGACTGGAAGCTGGTCGGTGCGATCCTCGCCGAGTTTTTCTTCGTCGAGTGCATCTGGACCACCACCTACAACCCGCGCCGCGATCGCCACGAGCGCGTGCTCGAGGTCATGGGCAGCGAGGCCAACCTCGAGATGGCCGGCTACGTCCACGACTTTCTGCACGCCAGCACCGACCGCCTGTGGCGCCTCGAGCATCGTACCCTCGAGCTGCCGGGCAGCCGCAAGCGCGAGTACACCGCGGGCGTGCTGCTCGGCTTTCGTGACAAGCTCCGCCAGGAGCAGCGGCGCAACGCCGAGGTCGGCCTGGTCTGGCTCGGCGACGCCGACCTCCACCGCTTCGTCCGCGTCCGCCACCCGAACATCCGCGCGATGGCCAAGTCCGGCGTGCGCCGCAGCAGGGCCCACGAGGCCGGCCGCGCCGCCGGCCAGCGCCTGACTTTGCAACGCCCGGTCCACGAACAGACCGCCCGCGGCCGCGCCCTCCCACCCGGTCGTTGAGCGTCGCTGACTATCGTCGCGCCGGTGAGCGTCGAGCGAGCTCGGCGAAGAAGCGCCACGCCCAGGGGCATGTGCGCAGCGCCCCGGGGTCGACCGCGCCGAGCAGAGCAAAGGAGTCCTTACCCTTGCTGTACCCTCCGGCCTGCCGTGTCGCCCGCTCGAGCGCTCCGTGGAGCTCCGCCTTGGGCACCTCCTCGATATTCTCGCGGCTCGGGAGCGCGTTCTCCTGCAACAATTGCCCATAATGGGCGCGCAGCACCTGCCGATCGGCGACGATCCAGGCCTCCATACATTCGACCATCAGGTGCAGATCGTCGTCCGTCGCGCCGGCCGGCTTGCTCCACCCGTCCCCTCTCCGGCTCCGAACATGCTCCCATGGCGAAGTGTGGGTGACGGCGCACTCGCTATCGACGAGCAGGAGGCTATCGCGGTGGTTGTCCTTGCACGCCTGCTCGAACATATCGAAGGCCCTCTGGCGGGGACCACACGCGATGACCTGAGGCATCCGCCCCTTCAACCCCGCGCGCTCGAAGAGCAGGCTGAAGGCCCTGCGGCACTCGATGAGGCTGCTATCTCCCCTCCCACCGCCTTCCACGAACACTCGGATCCCGGCCGGGCGCCTCACCACCGCGTGCCCCCGATCTGACCGCTCACCCACAACTGGCCAAGGCTGCCGTCTGCCAGCCAGGCTTTGACCTGTTCGGCGTCGAGGCGCTCAATCCGCGTCGCACCTTCACGCCTGTCACAGACGAGGATCACCTCGGGGGTCTCCGTAAAGCTATCCACCAGCGTGATGGAGTGCGTCGTTACGATCAGCTGGGTCCGTCGGCTGGCGTCAATTAGCAGGTCACGCAGCACCGGCAGCGTGTCTGGATGGAGGCCCAGCTCCGGCTCTTCAATCACGATCACTGGAGGCGGCGAAGGATCGAGCAGGATCGCCAGGAGAGACAGAAAACGCAAGGTCCCGTCCGAGAGTCGTCGCGCTGACGTGCTCAGCTCGCCCTCGCTGACATACATCTGTAACTGTCCGCCCTCGGGCACTACGTCCAGGTCGTCGAAGCCCGGGGACAGGTCCGATAGGTGCTGTAGCAGACGCCGCTTGACCTCGCGGTCACGCTTGAGCACGGCGAGACGCGCAGGCAAGTTGTCGAAGCTCTCGGAGAGTGTGTCTGTGCGAATATCGGCGCGGCAGCTCGCACGAATCGGCGCATCCGGCCCGAAGCACCAACTGCGGTAAATACGCACCCTCGCCAGTTCAGATGCCAACGCCGTTATCTCCGGATACGAGTCCGGATCCCGGCGCTGAGACAAGATAGACTGCGTCGGATCGATCTCTTCCC
>JAYUXQ010001400.1:0-2403 GCA_043752905.1 Nannocystis sp.
GCTCGACAAGGACCCGCACAGCTTCATGGACCTCGCCAGCGACGTCGTGATCGACGGTGACGTCGCGTGGGTCATCGGCATGAGCAAGGGGCAACACGATGACGACCCTGCCAATCCCCTGCGCGGCGTCCTCGTGCCGATGAACGTCCACACCGGCCTGCCGCTCGTCGGCCCCGTGAGCGTCGCCCCGGCCGACAACGGGTGGCCGCAGAGCGCGTTCTTCGGCGCTGCGCTCCATCCCGAGGGCGTCGTCGTGACGGGCTACCGCTGCGACAAGACCTGCTCGAACTACGAGATCCTGACGTCGCGCCACGACGCCACCGGCAAGCGGATGTGGTTCGAAAACGACGCGCCGACCGCCGCCCTCGCGTACGGCAGCGACGTCGTGCTCGACAGCCAAGGCCGTGCGCTCGTCGCAGGCGCGGTGATGCAGAACGGCAAGCTCCGGGGCTACGTGTTCGGCCGCAAGGTCGACGTGCTCGGCCCGCCGCTGTTCGATCACTGGTACCCCGGCGCCGGGCCCTCGGAGGCCCTCGGGATCGCCCGGGACATCTACGATCGCATCTTCCCGGGGGGCTACATCACCGTCAGTGGCGAGACGCAGGCCCGGGTTACGCGGGTCCACGGGTAGGCATGCGGCGCGGTGCGCCGCGCCGCGCGTACGGTCACTGCGGGATGAAGCTCCCGCACGCCTCGCTGATCTTGTCGATGGCCGCGTCGAAGAACGGCGTGTAGCTTGACGCGCACGTGTCACCGACGACGGTATAGGAGAACCGCGACAGCAGGTCGGAAAACGCGAGCGGCGAGTCGTTATACGTACAGCCCAGGACAGGCTCCTTGTCCCCCAACGGCTGCGGCGTCACGACGAGCATGACAACGGCCCCCGGGTCCCGCTTCGCAGCGATGATCGCCTCGTACTGCTGCTTGGCGTAGGACTTCGAGAAATCCACTTTATCGCTGATGAACACGACGACGAGCAGCGCGTCGTCGCGCAGGAAGCCCTCATTGCAGCCGCCCGCCCCGTTCAGCTTGTCTGAGAGCGCGGCGATCATCGCGTCGCCCAGGAACGGGCTACCGCCGGACATGCCGACCTTGGCGATGCACTCGAACGCACCTGCCATGTCCGGCTCGTCGCCGACGATGTAGCGGTGGCCGCCGTGGAGGTCGCACAGCTTGTTCGCGGCGTAGCCGCCCGTGTTGAAGGTCAGCCCGGCGCCGAGCACCTCGTCGCACTTGGTCACGAGACTGACGTACGTCTCGCAGTCGTAGTCCAGGGCGTTCGGGCCGCAGTTCGGCCAGAAGTCCGAGCACTGCCCGTCGCCGCCTTCGCATACGGACTTTCCCGGCCACTTGCCGTCCGGGTTCGCCGTCAGGATGTGGACGTCGAAGCCCTCGAGCTTCTGCTCGATCGTCTCGATGAAGCCCGGGAAGCTGACGATGAGCTGCTCCTGCTCGGTCACCATCGTGCCGAGTCGCGAGATCACGAACAGCAGGTCCACCTTGCCCTTGCAGCCGGGCGGCTGGACGGGCCCGAAGTCCATCACGGTCCCGACGTCGCGCACGATGCCTGTGCTCGAGCTGCCGGAGCTGCCTGCCGAGTCGTCGGCGGGGCCGGTGGACGACGTGTCGCCGGTAGACGAACTGCCGCTCGTCGACGCGGACACGCTCGTGATCGCCGGCCCGGTCGAGAACCCGGGCGGGGCCGCGTCCCCGCAGGCGGCGGCGAGGACCAGGGCGGCAAGGATCGGCGTGCGCATCGCCCCGTAAGCCTAGCTAGCCCCGGCCGCGCCGGCTGTCACCCGTGCATACCCAGCAGTGCCCTGGAGCCGGTCGGTTGCGCCGCCGGTGGCGCCCGCCCAGGCTGGCCGCGGAGGTCAACATTGTTCACCGAAGCCGCGCGAGAGATTTTCTGGTCCTGGGGTTGTTCCTGGCGTTAGGCAGCGCGTGCAAAAAAGACGACAAGCCTGCGGAGAAGTGCAGCACGCAGACGAAGTGCTCGGCCGGTTTTAAGTGCGAGCAGGCCAACGGGAGCCCCGTCTCCGGGCCGCTCGATGTCGGCGAGTGCCTGCCGGATCCTTGCGCCGTCACGGTGCCATGCGAGAAGCCGCAACACTCCACGCATCCGCAAACGCCATGCATCAACGAGCTGATTGAAGCCTGCGACATGCATGACCCAAACCATTTTTGCAAGTGCGTCAGCACCACGAACAACAACGCCAACGTGACAACCGGCAACACGCCGACGACGGGCTGATCACGATGTCTCGCGCGCACGTCGTCCTGGCTCTGCTTGTGCTCGTCGTCGCATGCGCGGACGACTCGCCGCGCTACGAGCTGGACGGCCTCACGGTGCGGACGGAAGACTTCGACGAGGTCTGTGCGGGCAGCTTCGGGTACTTCGAG
>JAYUXQ010001401.1:0-6045 GCA_043752905.1 Nannocystis sp.
AGGCGATACACCGCGACCCCGAGGGCGATCCGCCCGGCGTCAGCGATAAGCATTGCGAACCTCCAGGTCGGCCGCATGCGGCGCCGAGATCTTTATAAACCCGACCGCATCGAAATCGTCGACCGGCACGCGCCCAACCGCGCAATCGGGCTCGCACACCAGCGTTTCGAGCCAGTGGTACCTCAATATCAGGTCCTGCCCCGGGTCGCTCCCGGTCACTGTCAATAGGTTGGTCTGCCCCTCGACCTTGCCGCCGCCCTGCGCGATCAGCCGCGGCGTGATCTTCGTGCGATAGATGCGGTGCGTGCCGAGCTGGACCACGAACTCGAGCACCGCGGGCCGGCGGTCCCAGGTCTTGCCGGGCTTCGTAATAATCACATATTCGACCGCGTAGGTCTCGAAGTAGGCGCGTAGCTCGGCGTCGCTGGCGATGCCCTCCTTGCGCCGACGAAACAGGTTGGCGTGGCTGTGCTGCAGGTTACGATACGTAAAGCCTCCGAGCAGCTGCGCGTCGGTCCGCCAGCTGAGCTGCTCGCCGAGCGTCGGCTCCTCCACCAAAAATCGCGACTGCCCGTCGTCATTGGCGCGCACCCAGTCGGCGACAATATCGTAGTCCTCGGAGATCGCGTGGTGGCGATAGTCCGGCTGGGGCCCGAAGCCCTGGGTCGTGATCGGCAACCATCCGTTGTTGTACAGCGGCGCGACCTTTGGCAGCGAGCCCGGCGCATAATATAAAACATCGGAGAGCAGGTGCTGCGCGGCCGGCAACGCGAGTAATCCCAGCGCGAGCTTCGGGCCCATCCCGAGCCCCCGCAACCAACCCCGACGCCCGGCCGACTCGAGCAGGGCCGCCGCCGGGATGACCGCGAAGAACATCAGCGGCAGCACGTGCCGGTAAGGTTGGATCTGGCGAAAGATCCACGCATAGGCGCCGAGGTAGGTCAGGGCCGCGAGCGTGACGATGGCGGCGGTGAACGGCAGCCACCGCGGGTCACGCTCGCGTCGCCACAGCACCAGGCCGAGCACCGCGGCGGCGATGAACAGCGCACGAAACCCGGTGCGCGTCCCGATCATCCCCGAGGTCGCGGTATCGAGGACGAGTCCGAAGAAGTCCGCGACCAAAAACCGCAGCCCCGACTGCCCGAAGAACCCGGAGTCGAGGATGTAGTGCCAAAAGCGCAGGGCCACCGCGAGCCACCACGCGTTCATCGCCACCGTCGTCGCCACGATGCCGACCACCGCGAGCTGCCCGCGCCACCCGAGCGCGCGGACATTGTTAAAATACAGCGCCAGCATCGGCGCCGCCAGGATGAAGAAGCTGTACGGATGCACGAGGTGCACCAGCCCGAGCGTGACCGCCGTCGCCGCGGCCTGCCAGGCCTTGCGGTCCTGCAACCACCGATAGAACAGCGCCAGCGGCAGCAGGCACAGATAGCTGGCGAACCCGTACGCGACCATGCCGACCCACCAGCACCAGTGCGAGAACGAGTCGAAGAACCACAGCAGCGAGGCCATCGCCGCCGCCGCGAGCGCGCCGAACCTCCCCAGCCCGAACAGTCGCGCCGACACGAAGGTCACCGCGAGCACGCCCCAGTGCGCGGCCACCACGAACAGATTGAACGCTTGCCCCTGCGAGAAGCCGAGCCCGCGCACCGCCCACGTCCACATCTCCCAGCCCTTGTTGTCGGCGTCGAACAGCACCCCGTGCGGATAGCCGGCGAGCAGGCGGACGTCGTACACCCACGTCTTCCCCCAGCCATCGAGGCCCTCGAGCACGCGCCACACCTGTGCGATGTGGGTCTCGTAGTCGACGCCGGTCATCGGCTGGTCGGTCCACCACGCGGAGGGCGGCACGAAGTACAGGAACATTGCGAGGTGGACCCCGAGCAGCGCCAGCGAGGACCCCGCGAAGGCGCCACTCGCGAAGGCGCCGCGGCGCGGGGATCTCTCGGGCTCCGACACGGCCGCATCATAAACGCGCGCGTGCCCATACGACCACGCAAAACGACCGGGCCGAGGTGAACTCGGCCCGGTCGGCGGGGATGTCCGCGAGTGTTACTCGGACTGGAGGACGAAGGGGTAAGTGACGATCACCGTGCCGCCGCCCTGGGGCTTGGGGAACTGCCAGCGGCGGACGGCCGAGGCGATGCAGCTGGAGACGTTCTTGTCCTTGAGGTCGGTCTCGGAGACGGTGGCGGTCGGGACCTTGCCGGTCGAGCCGATCTGGAACTGCACGGACACGCGGCCCTTCAGGTTGGGGTCCCGCGCGAGACCCTGGTTGTAGCAGTGACGAACCTCGTTGATGTGGGCGCGCACCACCCGACGGATGAGGTCCTTGTCGAGCCCGCCCTGCACCTCGGCGATGCCCAGGCGCGGCGCGGGGACCCGCTTGGTACGGTCACCGAAGCCGGTGCCGCGCATGATGCCGTTACCGTCGCCGGGCCGGTTGTGGCCGATCGTGCCGACCGAGCCGAGGCCGATCGTGCCCTGGCCGTTGCCGCCGCCGCCGCGGCCGACGCCCGCGAGACCCATCCCGCCGTTGCCGAACGACTCCGCCGCCTCGTTGCCGACGATCTGCCCCCAGAGGTTCGCGTCGTCGTTGCCGACCGCGTAGCCGCCGAAGGGCGAGGCCATGAAGCTGCCGCTGTCGGCCTTCATCAGCCCGAGGATGCCGGCGTTGCGCGCCGCCATCTCCGGGTTGAAGTCGCGGGCCAGCGACGGCATCGCGTCCTTCGGGCCCTTTTGTGCGGCACGGCCCTCGGCCTTCTGGCTCGACGGGTTGCCCGCCTTGCCCTCGGCGCCCGTGTGCCGCGTCCCGGCCACGCCGCCGACCTCCTGCACCGGCGTGTTGGTGACGGTCTCCTCCTCGATCGTCTCGCTCGGCTGCGCGAGGTAGCCGACGAAGCGGTTGTTCTCCATGTCCTCCTGGACATCGAGCGCGCCCGCCTCGTTCGGGATCAGGTGGGTCAGCACGAGCAGGCTGCCGAGCACCGCGAAGGCGCTGGTGTTGGTGACCCAGAACGGCTTGTCGATCTCGCTCTTGCGAGCCGTGACCACGCCCGGGGCGACCGAGTGGATGAAGAAGGTCAGCGCGCCGTGACGCACCCGCGCCTGTGCCCCGGGGGCGAGCGGCACAGTGTAAGCGCCACCGACCCGCGTCGCACGACCGCTGGAGATCAGCGTCTCGAGGGTCACGCTGTGACCGTCGACCGTCAGCTCGCCCTGCATGTCCGTCGTGAACTGTAGCGCGTAGTCGCCGTCACCCTGGACCAGCGGGAATGACTCGCCGTTGGGCAGCGTCGCCGCCGGCACGTGCATCGCCGCGTCGTGGCTCTCACCGAGCGTGTAGCTGCGACGACCACGGTCCTGCAGACGCGTGAAGCCGACACCGATCGGCACCAGGCCGAGCATCGCCAGACCGAAACCGAGACCGCCGAGGCCCGTGCCCGGCTTGGCCGGCGCCGGCTTGCCAGCCTCGTGCGCAGCGACGGCGCGCTCGCTGTAACCGTCCCAGTCCTGCGCGGCCTCCATGCCGAACAGCGCGGCCCCGGCGAGGGCGACGCAGCCGCCGAGAGCCAGCCACGCCGGCGCGGTCTTGCGACCGTCGCGGACCTGACCGAGGTGCTGCACGTCGATGACCGTGTCGTTGAACATCGCGGTCACCTGGGCGACACGCGAGCCGTTTTGAACCTCAAACTCGCGGGCGTCGATCTGCGTGGCCTTCGTGGCGGGGGCGGGGACGACGGCGGCGGTGGCGACGGGCGCGGTGCGAGCGTTGGTGTTGGAGATCTGGGCCTGGATGCGAGTGTTACCGAGGGTCATGACATCACCGTCTTTCAGCGTTGCGAACTTGGAGATCTTTTGGCCGTTGAGGAGCGTGCCGGCTGCACTGCCGAGGTCGATGAGCTTGACCTCATCACCGTTTACCTCGACGACTGCGTGCTGGCGGGCCACCGCGGCGTCGTCGAGCCGGAGGTCGCTGCTCGGCAAGCTGCCGAGCTTCACGACCTCTGCGTCGTAGCGCTGGCTCTGGACCAGCGTCTCACCGTGATAAACCTTGAACATCAACGTCGTGCGGGACATGGCAGCGGGCTCCTTACGTCAGCCTTACCCCCCTACAGACATGGGACCTGGCCCGAGGTTCCTCGCGACACGATTAATTCTTCGTCGCTACAATTCTTCTAAACCGCGGAACCTCGCCCGTAGCTCGCTGTCAGCGGCATATTTTTAAAATCGGCCACCCGTGATCTCGACTGGCACGTTCGCGGGAACTTTCCCTAAAATGGCCGTGGCGTGGCCCGCAGAGCCCGTCGCAAACTATTTTCAGAGACCCGGAACCTGCGGCGGGCGCCGCTGTCGGCCCCTTTTAACAACACAAACGCGCGACCGAACGGCCGCGCGTCTTCCTTCAAGGCGAACGCTCAGGCCGCGCGACGCCCAGCGAGCAACGCCGCCGCGCACGGCTCGACGACCGCGCGCAGGCCCGCAGCCCAGACCTCGGCGCGCAGAGGCGCGTCGACGACCCCGTGCGCCCGCAGCTCCGGCGCGCCCACAGCGAGCGCGTCACGTTCGATGCCGCGGCGGACCTCGGCGATCGCCCCGTCGAAGGTGGCCCGCGCGCGTACGACCGCGTCCTCGTCCACCAGCGCCCACTGGACGAACTGCCACCCGAGCTCGGCGTGCCTCGTCTCGTCCGCCGCGATCTTCTGCAGCACCGCCCGCACGGCGGGATCTTCGACCTGCGCGGCGGCCTCGCGCGCCTCGAAGGCCGCGAGCGTCTCGCCGATGCACGCCTCGCGGATCACCGCGTCGACGAGCGAGGCCAGGTCCGCGTGCGCCGCTGCCCCGGAGGTCGCCAGCGGACCCGGACCGACGCTGGTCATCCCATACAGGCTCGCCAGGCCGAAGCACAGCCGCGCGTGCTCGACCTCGTCGGCGAGCGCCCGCTGGGCCGCGAGCACCAGCGTCGGCGGAGCAGCGACCGCGAGCAGCTGCAGCACGAACTGCGCGAACGCGGCGACCGACGCGTGCTCGAGCTGGCCGATGCTCGCCCAGTGCGCGGCCAGCCGGGGTGCCAGCGCCGCGTCGATCTCGGGCGCCGTCACCAGGGCGCGCCAGTCGTCGCGTGCTTGCAACGGGGCGACCACCGCCTGCGCCTCGACCATGAACGGCCGCCCGCACGCCGCGTTGGCGCAATCCCAGTGGTCGATGTTGAAGGTGCAGCCGGGCGGCGTGCACTCGCTGTTGTCGGAGCAGGTGTCGGCCGGCGTGGTGCATGCGGTGAGGAAGCCGCCCGGCGCGCAGATGTCAGGAGACAGCCCGCAGATCTCGCCCCCGGGGCAGTCGCTGTCGACCTTGCAGCCGGCGGCGACGCACTGTGTATAGAGGCCGAGGTCGGTCCCCGCGCAGCGGCAGATCTGGTCCGCAGCGCAGTCGTCGTCGCTCTGGCAGCCGTACACGCACGAACAACTGCCCTCGGCGAACCCGCCGAACACCATGTCCTGCTGGCACGAACCAAACGGCTTCTCGACGCAGTCGGCGTCCGCCGTGCAACCACCGAGCATGTTGTCGAGGCACGTGCTCGGCGTCGTCGGCACGTCGCACTCGAGCTTCTCGGCGCGGTGCAAGATGCCCGTCTCGCAGCGCTCGAAGCCCGAGGGCACCGGCGGGTCGGTGAAACCCTGCATCGCCGGCACCGGCGCGCTCGGGCAAGTCACCGCGCCGGTCTCCTCGCCCGCGGTGCCGTCGCTGGCGCTCGAGGTCGACGCGCTGGAGGTCTGCCCGGTGTCGGTCTGTCCACCAGTCGCGGTGCTCCCGGTCGCGCCGGTGGTCGGGTCGGTGGTCGCGCCGGTGGTCGCGCCGGTGGTGGGGTCGGTCGCGGTCGCGGCCGCGGTGGTGTCGCCCGCGCTGGTGCTACCGGCGCCGCTGCCATCACTGCCGCTCTCGTCGCCGCTGGTCCTGTCGATCGGCCCGCAGGCGATCAGCCCGAGCGCGGCCAGCAGGGATGTACGGAAAGGATCAAGGGTAAGTCGCATGCACTGACGA
>JAYUXQ010001402.1:0-6044 GCA_043752905.1 Nannocystis sp.
GCCATGCCGCAAGCGCAGCCCAGCGGCCTCGGACTCGGCCTGCGCTGGGCCTTCCTCGACGACGTGCTCGCCGGGCCGATCGACCCGGCGATCGCCTTCTTCGAGGTCTCCCCCGAGAACTACATGCGCCGCGGCGGACACTTCCCCGCGGCGCTGCATCACGTGCTGACGCAGCGGCCCCTGCTGACCCACGGGCTCATGCTCGGCGTCGGTGCCAGCGATGGCCTCGACGCCGATTATCTCGCCGGCCTGCGCGGCTTCCTCGACGAGCTCGGCGTCGATCGTCACAGCGATCACCTGTGCTGGGTCGGCGGTCCCGGGGCCTGCCTGCACGAGCTGCTGCCGCTGCCGTTTCGCCGCGCGACCGCCTCGCAGGTCGCGGACCAGCTGCGCCGCGCCCAGGACGCCATCGCCCGGCCGATCGCGCTCGAGAACATCAGCTACTACGCTGGCCTCGGCCACGACCGCGACATCGGCCGCGCCGAGCAGGAGTTCATCTGTGAGGTGCTCGAGCGCGCCGACTGCGGCCTGCTGCTCGACCTCAACAACGTCGCCATCAACGCCCACAACCACGGCTACGACCCGCACGCCTTCATCGCCGGCCTGCCGCTCGCGCGCGTCGTCCAGATCCACGTCGCTGGCGGCGAGCGACGCCCCAGGCTCGACGACCTGATCATCGACACCCACGGCGCGCCCGTCTCCGCCGAGGTCCAGGCCCTGCTCGCCTGGACCCTGCGCCGCACCGGACCCCTGCCGGTCCTCTACGAGCGCGACCACAACATCCCGCCGTACCCCGAGCTGCTCGCCGAGCTGCGCGCGCTCGACGAGGTCTACCGGACCGCCCTGGCCCAAAAGACAGGTGATATGTCCCCGGGGACAGGCGTGATGCGACCGCCGGACATGTCCCACGGGACAGACGCGCGGGGCGCCCACCCGTCCTCGTGGACGGGCGAAGCACGCCTACAGGACCTGTCCCTCGGGACAGACACACGGCGATCCTGCGACCCCGTGCTCGCCGCGTTGCAGACCGCGATCGCCGATCAGATCACCGCCCGCGCGGCCGCGCCTGCCCACACCGGCGATCCCGAGGCGGCGCGGCTGCTGGCGAACGCCCCGCATCTACACATCTACCGCGAGCTCGTGCGCGACGCCCTCGTCGCCGCGGTCACCCAGTTCTTGCCCCGTACCCGGGCCCGTCGCGGACCGGCCTTCGCCGCCGACCTCGCCGCCTGGCTGGCGACCGGCGGACCGCGCAGCCGCCTGCTGCGCGATGTCCCCGGCGAGTTCATCGAGTTCATCACGCCCACCTGGTCCGACGCGCCGGCCTGGCTCGGCGAGCTCGCGCGCCACGAGCTGCTCGAGTTCCACGTCGCCGCCGCGCCCGCGCGCGACCCGGGCCCGTCGCGGCCCTTCTCACTCGAGGCCCGCCTCTCGCTCGATGCCAGCGTCACGCTGGTCCGCTACACCCACGCCGTGCACCTGCTGCCCGACGACGAGGACGACCGCAGCGAGCCCGCGGCGACGCCGACCGTGCTGCTCGCCTACCGCGACGCGGCGTACCGCGTGCGCTACTTGCAGCTGACTCCCCTGGCCGAGGCCGTGGTCGCCGCGCTGCTGGCGGGCGCCACCGTGCATGCCTCGGTGCTCGCTGGCGCCGCGGCGGAGTCGGCCGCGCTGGACGACGAGCGCCTGGCCCGGATCGGCGCCTTGCTGGCCGACCTCGCCGAACGCCGCGTGATCCTCGGCGCGGCCTGAAGTCACACCTCGATCACACCCCGATCACACCCCTATCACACCCCGATCTTGGGACACTCCATCGCCACCGGGCACCGGTCGCATGCTGGCTTCTTCGCGGTGCACAGGTAGCGCCCGAACAGCACCATCGCCGGGCCGAACCACGTCCACTGCTCCTCGGCCACCTGTGGCAGCAGGTCCTGCTCGATGCGCTCTGGATCGCGCTGCCCGCTGAGACCCATGCGCTGGCTGACCCGGCACACGTGGGTGTCGACGATGATCCCCTCCGGGATGTCGAAGCAGGTCGCCAGCACCACGTTGGCGGTCTTGCGCGCCACGCCCGGCAGCGTCACCAGCTCGGCCATCGTCCGGGGCACCTCGCCCCCGAAGCGCTCGACCAGCGCCTGACAGGTCGCCTGCACCGCGCGCGCCTTTTGCTTGTAAAAACCGGTCGGGCGCACCGCCTCCTCGAGCTCGCCGAGGTCCGCCGCCGCGAACGCAGCGGCGTCGGGGTACCGCACGAACAGCGTCCGCGTCACCGCGTTGACCCGCTCATCGGTGCACTGCGCCGCGAGGATCGTCGCCACCAGCATCTGCACCGGGGTCGACCCGTCGAGCTCGTAGCGAGCGGTCGGATGCATGTCGCGCAGACGCACCAGGAGGAGCTCGGCCGGGACCGTCACGGGCGACACGCTATCATGTCTCCCGCGGCCCCCGCCCCCGGGTCGCCGACTTCGGCGCCCGGCGCTCGGTCGTGCTCCGCCGCATACTTGCCAGATCGGGCGCGGCTTGCGAGGATGACCGCGATGAACGGCCAGGAACTCGCGGCAGGCGTGGGCTGGAACGGCGGTCCAAACAGCTTCGAGGCCGGCGTCGAGGCCGCCCGCGCGGCCCTGGAACAGGCCCGCAGCCACGCCGCCATCGAGCCAGTCGCCGCCATCGTCTACGCGACGGTGCTCTACGATCAGGAGGCCGTGCTCCGCGGCGTGCGAAGCGTGTTGCCCGGCGCCAGGCTGGTCGGCGCCTCGACCCAGGACGTCTCGCGCACCGGCGACGTCGAGTCCGGCGATCGCGTCGTCGGCGTCGCTATCATCGGCGGCTCGCAGGTCACCGCGAGGTCCGCGTTCGCCCCCAACGTCAGCAAGGATCCGGCCGCCGCCGCGCGCATGCTCGCCGAGCAACTCGGGCCTCCGGGCCCCGACGGCCCGCCGCTGCTGCTGTGGTACGACCCGCTGACCGGCATCAACGTCGACACGCTGATCGCCGGGCTGCGCGCGGCCGGCTATCCGAAGATCCTCGGCGGCGGCGCGGGTCAGCCGTGGGGGCCCCTGTACCGCACGTATCAGTACTTCGAGGGTCTCGTGATGCGTGACAGCGCCGTGGTGCTGCGCCTCGACGGCGACCTCGAGTTCGTCCAGGACCTGACCCATGGGACAGACGCCCTCGGCATCGAGCTCGAGGTGACCGCGGCCGAGGGCAACGTGATCAGCGCGATCGACGGGCGCCCCGCGCTCGATGTATGGCGCGAGCAGCTCGGCCTCGGCGACGAGGACATCCTCGACATCGAGGCGACCGCCGCGTGGGCGCTCGGCGTCAGCGTGACGATGGAGCCCGGCCACGACTACGAGGGGCCGATCACGCGGTCGGTGTTCGGGTTTCGCACCAGTACGCGCGAGGTCGTGCTGCAGGCGCCGATCCCCGCGGGCACGCTGGTGCAGGTGTGCCATCGCACCCCCGAGGCCGTGTTCGACCGCGCCGTGGTCATGGCGACCCGCCTGCACGCGCGCCTGGCCGGACGATCGCCGGTGCTCGCGCTGAGCTTCGAGTGCGCCGCGCGGGCGCGGCCCTTTCTGGGCGAGGAGCTCACCCGCCGCGAGATCGGCCAGATGCAAACGATCCTCGGCGAGACCCTGCCATGGCTCGGCATGTACGCCTGGGGCGAAGTCGCCCCGGTCGGCCCGGCCACCTACTTCCACAACTACACCTTCCCGCTCGCCGTCCTGTGCAGACGCCGGTAAACCCCGCGATGTGACGGTCCGGCGTTCCAATGATCGTCCTGACCGATCGGCGCGCCGGGCCGTGATTTCGCGGTAGATAGGACCCGTGGCCTCCCCCGCTGCGCTGATGGAGAAGCTCCGGCTGCTCCTCGTTCGCGAGCGAGAGCTGTCGGGGTTGCGTCAGGAGTACACCGCCTACCGGTCGTGGATGGAGAAGATCCACACCGTCACGCTGCGCCTCGCCAGCCACACCGGCCGCGACGAGCTGCTGCGGGCGCTCGTCACCTCGCTGATCACCGACTTCGCCTTCGAGTACGCCGCCGCGATCTCGCACACCTTCTCGCACGCCGCCGGTAACCTGCCGGAGACCGCCACCGACTTCGGCCTGCTCACACGCGCGGTCGCCGAGGCCCGCGCGACCGGCGACATCGACATCACCGTGCCGCAGGACAGCATCCACACCTCGGGTGTCAACAGCTCGCGGCTCGGCTGGCTGCTCGCGGCGCCGGTCGCTGCCGGCGCGCAGCAGTTCGTACTCGTCGTCGGTCGCAGCCCGAGGACCGCCGCGTTTCATCCGCCGCCGTGGGACCGCGACATCGATCGCTTCCGCCACCTGCGCGACACGGTCGCCCACGTGCTCGCGGCCGTCGATGCCCGCGCCGAGCTGACCACCGAGCGTAACAACCTCAAGGCCGAGGTCGATCGCGCGACCTCCCAGCTGTCGACCGCGCTGGCGATGGCCGAGTCCTCGCGACAGGCGGCGATCGACGCCAGCCAGGCCAAGAGCAACTTCCTCGCCAGCATGAGCCACGAGCTGCGCACCCCGCTCAACGCGCTCGTCGGTTACGGCGAGATGTTGCTCGAGGACGCCGAGGCGATCGGCGCCGAGAACCTGATCGAGGGCGCCCACGCCATACAACGCGCCGGCGCCCACCTGCGCGCGATCGTCACCGATATCCTCGACCTGTCGAAGATCGAGGCGCGCCAGGTCGATCTCACGCTGACCACCTTCCGCCTGCTGCCCTTGATCGAGTCGGCGCTCGAGCTCGTCAAGCCCGCCGCCGACCGTCGCAACAATCGCCTCGTGCTCGACGTCCCGCGCGAGCCAGGCCTGATGTCCGCCGACGCCGTCAAGCTCCAGCAGGTGCTCGTCAACCTGCTCGGCAACGCCAGTAAATTCACCGAGGACGGCACGATCACCGTGCGCGTGCTGACCGGCAACAACCGCGCTGGCGTGCCCGGCATCGCGATCGCCATCGCCGACACCGGCGTCGGCATGAGCCCGGACCAGCTCGGCCAGCTGTTCGACCCGTACCGACAGGTCCACGCCGGGGGCCCGAACGCGCCCGAGGGCACCGGCCTCGGCCTGTTCATCTCGCGGCGCCTGTGTCAGCTGATGGGCGGCGACATCACGGCGCAGAGCCGACCCGGTCAGGGCTCGACCTTCATGGTCCAGCTCCCGCGCCAGGTCCCGCCCCTGCCGCGCCCGTGAGGCCGCGTGGTGCGCTGAGCCGATGGTGCGCCTCGCCCTGCTCCTGTCTTCTCGTGGCCTGTGGACCACCCCGACCACCCCGACCACGTCCACGTCTCCTGACCGCATGATCGGTGCAAGTCCGCGGGCGCACGGGCCCCGCGGATGCGCTAGAACCGGGCCGGCATGACCACCCCGACGGGCCTGCAGCGCTACCAGATCATGGAGGCCCTCGGCGCCGGCTCGCAGGGTCAGACCTTCCGCGCGATCGACCGCGTCACCGGCGACGCCGTCGCGGTCAAGGTGTTGCAGCTGCGCAAGCTCGGCGGCGACTGGAAGCCCTACGACCTGTTCGAGCGCGAGTGTCAGGCGCTGCGCGAGCTCAAGCACCCGGCGATCCCGCGTTACCTCGATCAATTCGCCAGCGACAGCACCGGCGAGTTCTTTTTGGTGATGGAGCTGGTCGAGGGCGAGCCGCTGTCGCGCCGCTTCGGCGGCCCCGGCACGACCCAGCCCGAGCTGCTGGCGATCCTCGACCAGGCGCTGGCGATCCTCGACTACCTGCACGCCCGCCACCCGCCGGTCATCCACCGCGACATCAAGCCCTCGAACCTGATCGCCCGCCCGCAGCGGCCCGACTCGCCGCTCGCGCTGATCGACTTCGGCGGCGTGCGCATGGCCCTCGCCCCCGACGGCGGCTCGACGATGATCGGCACCTTCGGCTACATGGCCCCCGAGCAGCTCCACGGCGAGGCGACCGCGGCGACCGACATCTACGCGCTCGCGGCCACCGTCGCCGCCCTCGCCGCCGGCATCCCGGCCGACCGCCTGCCGCGGCGCGG
>JAYUXQ010001403.1:0-6039 GCA_043752905.1 Nannocystis sp.
TCGAAGATCAGCGCGTCGTCGGCGGTGAAGTTCCAGCGCGCGTCGATGTAGTCGCAGCCCTGCGCGCTCGTCGAGCAGAACTTCCACGTGCCCGCGGCGGCGTCGTGCTCGATCAACCTCGTCCGTGAGTCGCGCAGCAGGCCGACGAAGTAGCCGCCGTTGCGATACACCAGCGTCGGCTCGCTGTCCTGCTCCTCGATCTCGAAGGCAAAGCGCAGGCTGTTGGCCGCGTCGAGGTCGACACGCCCGAACAACACCTCGTCCGAGGCAGCGCGGATGTCGACGTTCATCCGCGCAAAAGTCCCGAGCGGCGTCATCGTCACCGGGCCGCTCCACAGACCGGCCAGGCGCGGCAACAGCTCGAGGCCGAGCGCGTCGTCGGCCCCGGTCGTCGCGCTGCCCGTGCCCGACTCGCCCTCACTGCCCGACTCGCCCGCGCTGCCCGACTCGCCCGCCGTCGGTGTGTCGCCCGTGCTCGCGGCGGCCGTCGTCGTCGGGGCCGTGCTCGTGCTCGTGCTCGCGTCGCTCGTGCCGGTGCTCGCGTCCCCGGCGTCGCTGCATGACAGGCACATCAGGCACATCAGGGACGTCAGGGACGTCAGGCAGAGGCCGGGCGCGGTGGTGAGGATGGAGATGTCGGTGGCCACGTCACCTGGTAGCCCTCACGATGACTGGACGACAAGCGTGCGGTGACGCTGTTCATACGCGGGCGGGCGCTCGGCTCCCGGATGAAATAATGCGTAACATAACGGAGAACGGCGCTGCACGTGGTCGTGGGGGCCCAGCGATGACATTCGATGCAACGATTCGTGACATCACCAGTCACGTCGCGCGTGGCCGTCGGTCACGGGTCGCCATTACCGCGCGGAGCTTTGCGTAACTCCTCGGCTTTCTCGCTGGCTGTCAGTCTTGCACAATTGCCGCCCGCCATGGCCCCAAGCACTCGCCGTTTCGTTCGACCGATCGTCTGCATCTCACCGCTGTTGCTGGCGGCACTCGCCTGTACGCCGGTCCCGTCGACGCCGGACCCCGAGCTGAGCGAGCCGACCGGGCCGCTCGAGATCCTCGCGCGCACGGTGTCCGACGCCAGCAGCGGCGTGCTCGTGTTCCCGCCGCCGCACGTCGGCCGTCACGACCGTCCGGCCCTCGAGATCGCCGGCACCGATGAGACCGACCCGAACACCGGCTTCAAGGTCCAGTCGCCGCAGGTCGACGACGCCGAGCGGACCTTCGAGGTCGAGGGCCAGACGGTGCGCGTCGTGTTCAACCGGCCGGCGAAGTTGCCGCGGCCGATGAAGAACGACAAGCCGGTGCCCGCGGCGGCAGGCACCGTGACGATCGAGCCGGCGGTGGCCGGCAAGGCGATGTGGACCTCGAACAACGCGCTCGAGTTCACGGCGAGCAAGCCCTTCGATCCCGAGACGACCTACACGATCACGGTCAAGGACGTCACCACCACCGACGCCGTCGCGCTCGCGCAGCCGTGGATCGGGAAGTTCACGGCCGAGCCGCGCATCTCGATCGCCGGCAAGGTGATCACGTACATGCCGGTCCCCGGGGAGCCCAAGGTCGTCGAGATGTTCCCCGGCTCGGGCACCAAGGTCGCCGCGGGCGACCCGATCCGCGTCGTCTTCGATCAGCCGATCAACCTCAGGAAGGCGGCCGAGGCGATCAAGGTGCGCGCCGACCTGATCCCCGACCACGAGCAGACGAAGAAGGAGCCGGAGATCACCGTCGCGCTCACCAACGCGAAGACCGGCCGCCTCGAGGGCTACACCTTGAACCCGCGGCAGATCGTCGAGATCCGCGGTGCCGGGGCGTTCACGGCCGGAAACGACATCGCCGTCGAGGTCGAGGAGCTGACCTACCGCTACGCGGTCGCTGGGCCGCTCGAGCTCTCCAAGGTCGGCTGTGGATACTCCTACGAGCGCAGTCAGTGCGATTGGACCGCCCCGAAGCTGCGCACCGACGGCCGCGAGGTCGTCATCGAGTACACCAACCCGATCATCACCAAAGACGCGCAGCTCAAGGCCGCGATCACCGTGTGGCCGCCGGTCGCCAACCTCAACGTGTACACCGGTGGCAGCTGGGACAGCAGCGGGCGCATCTCGCTGTCCGGCGCCTTCGACCCGTCGACCGAGTACACCGTCAAGCTCCCCGCGCTCAAGGACCGCTTCGGCAACACCACGCCAGCGATGGACCTCATCGTCGAGACCACGCCGCTCGCCGCCAGCGTGTCGATGCCCGAGGGCGTGCTCATCCTCGACGCCGCCGCCTCGCACAGCTTCACCATCACGACCCGCAACGTCGGCCGCGGTCAGGTGCGCGCGTGGGCGGTGCCGGACGACGCCGAGGCGCTCAAGAAGGCCCGCACGCAGGTCGAGCAGCACGAGCTGCCCGGTGACCCACCTTCGGTCGTCCTCGAGTTCAAGCCCGCGGCGATGCGCAACGAGTTCGTGCAGACGCCGGTCGACCTGCTCTCGCAGCTGAGGCCCGGCAAGAATTACATCCTCACGGTGACGCTCGAGGAGGCGGCCTTCGGCGCCAGCCCGGTGAACTATCCCTCGTGGATGAGCGCCGCGAAGTCGCCGATGACGCTGGTGACGCCGGGCGACGAGCGGGCGCTCGCCGTGCACACGCACGTGACGCCCGAGGCGACGCTGGTCCACGTCGCGCGCCTGGCGACGGGCGAGCCGGTGCTCGGCGCGGCGTTCGCGATCAACGGCGAGGCACAAGTCGGCCGGCTGACGGACCGCAACGGCTTCGCGGTGCTGCCGGTCGGCACCGGCAAGGCGGGCACGAGCCTGCTGTCGGTGACGGAGGGCGACACGACCTTGCAGGTCGCGCTCGCGCAGGGCCACGGCGACTCGCGGCTGTTCCCCCACCTCGCGGCCGAGTACGCGCCGGTGCTCGGCGACCGCCGGGCCCTCGTGATCACCGACCGCGGGATCTACCGCCCGGGCTCGAAGGTGTTCATCAAGGCGAGCGTGCGCCGCAAGCTCGGCGAGCAGATCGTGCCGATCGCGGGCACGCCGATGCGCGTGCGCGTGCTCGGGCCCACGGACGATCTGCTCGGCGAGCTCGCGCTCGTCAGCGACGACATGGGATCGGTCGCCGGTGAGTATCAGATCCCCGCCGAGGGCCGCGTCGGGCGCCATCGCATCGAGGTCGCCGAGGCCTCCGACCCCGAGACCCCCCTCGACGAGCAGGTCATCCAGGTCGCCGAGTTCGAGCCGCCGCGCTTCACCGTCGATGTCGACACCACCCTCGCCGCCAGCAACAACCTGCGCGCCACCGTCCTCGGCAAGTACCTGTTCGGCGCCGCGATGGACCGCGCGCAGGTCGAGTGGACCCTGACCCGCGAGCCGGCCGACCTGCCGTCCGGGCCGTTCACCGACGCGGGCTTTCACTTCACCGACGACCGCTACAACTGGTGGAACGAGGAGAGCGAGGCGTCCACGAACTGGTCGCGTGCGGACAGCGGCGCGCTCGGACCCGACGGCACCCTCGCCGTCACGCAGAAGCTCGACCTCGGCGACGCGGTCGGCCCGCAGAAGTTCACCTTCGAGGCGGACGTCGCCGACACCTCGTACCGCCACATCGCGGGTCGCAGCAGCGTGGTCGTGCACCCCTCGGAGCGCTACGTCGGCGTCAAGATCGACAAGCCGTGGGGCGATGTCGGCGTGGCGATCCCCGTCAAGCTCGGCGTCATCGACCGCGAGGGCAAGCCGGTCGTCGGCGTCGACGTCAAGGCGAAGCTCAACCTCGTCGACTGGTCCTACTCCCGCAAGGCCCGGCGCAAGGGCAGCGGCTACGACTACGAGTGGCAGCGCACCGTCAAGCCGATCGGCGAGTGCACGGCCGTCAGCGCCGCGACGGCCGTGAACTGCGACCTGACCCCGACCGAGAACGGATCCTACGAGGTCATCACCGAGATCGGGGGTAAACCCGGCGGCGTCGGCTCGCTGTGGGCCTGGGGGCAGAGTGACGGCGAGCGCAAGGCGGTGCCGACCCGCGGCCGCACGATCGACATCATCGCCGACAAGGGCCGCTACGTGCCCGGCGAGACCGCCAAGCTGATGATCCAGAACCCGTTCCCGGCGGCGACGGCGATCTTCACGCTCGAGCAGGGCGGCCTGCTCAGTCACCAGGTGATCCGCCTCGACGACGCGGCGCATGTGTTCGAGGTCCCGGTGCTGGCCGGTCACGCGCCCTACGTGCACGCGACCGTCACGCTGTTGCCGATCGGCGGCGGTGACGCGCGCACCGACTGGAAAATTGGTGCGTTGCGGATCCCCGTCGCGCTCGACGACGTTCGCCTCACCGCCAGCGTCCGCAGCGACCGCGACACCTACGAGCCGCGTGAGCCGGTGACCGTCACCATCGACGTCAAGGACAGGGGCGTCGCCGTCGCCAACGCAGAGATCGCGCTCGCCGTGGTCGACGAGGGCATCCTGCGCATGACCAACTTCCACGCGACCGATCCGGCCACCGCCCTGCGCCCTGGCCAGCCGCTGCGCTTCCAGGTCGGTGACACCCGCGACGCCCTCGCCGCGCTGCTCAACCACAGCCAGACCGCGGGCGACGGCGCGGGCGACGGCTCGTCGACGATGTCCAACGCGCGCAAGAACTTCGTGCAGACGGCCTTCTGGAAGCCCGACCTGCGCACCGACAGTGAGGGTCGCGCGACCGCCAGCTTCGACCTGCCGGATAATCTCACGCGCTTTCGCATGATGGCCGTCATCATCGACAAGCAGGGCAAGGGCGCCGCGGCCGAGGGCGAGTTCACGGTGCGCCGTCCGGTGATGATGGTGCCGGTGGTGCCGCGGTTTGCGGTGGTCGGTGACAGCTTCGAGGCGGCGGCGATGGTCCACAACAACACGGACCAGCCGTTTGGCGCGAAGGTGCTGATGAACGGCGCGGAGCAGTTGGTGCAGGTGCCGGCGCAGGGTCACATGCGGGTCGGCTTCCCGCTGACGGCGCAGGCCGCGGGTGACCTCAAGCTCGACTTTGCGATCAAAGACGCGACCGACAAGGTCCGCGACGCCGTGATCTCGACGATCCCCGTCGATGTCGCGGGGCTCACCGAGCGCCCGCACTTGACGGGCGCGTTCGTCGGTCGCCAGGAGATCAAGATGGAGGTGCCGCAGACCGTGCTCGTCGGGCGCGGTGACCAGGACTTCGTGACGCTGCAAGTCGGCCAGCACCTGTGGCCCGAGCTCGGCGCGCGCATGCAGTTCCTGCTCGAGTACCCGCACGGCTGCGTCGAGCAGACCACCTCGGGCCTGCTGCCCTTGCTGGCCGCCAAGGACATCCTGCCGCGGATCGGCTTCACCGGCATGTCGCAGGAGGAGCTCGACAAGCGCATCGAGTCGGGCCTCAAGCGCCTCGCCACGATGCGCACCGCCAGCGGCGGCCTCGGCTACTGGCCCGGCGACGGCTCGCCCAACGTGTACGGGACTGCCTACGCCGCGCGCGCGATCGTGGCCGCCAAGCAGTCCAACGTGAAGCTGCCCGACGGTCTGCTCAAGGGCGTCGAGGAGTATCTCATCGAGCGCCTGCTCAGCGACGGCATCGAGGCCGAGGTGCAGGCGGCGATCGCCCAGAGCCTCGCGGACCTCGGGACCCTGCCGGCGAGCAGCGCCGACGCGCTGCACGACCGGCGTAACGACCAGGGCGTGTTCGGCAAGGCCAGCCTGGCGATCGCACTCGGCAGCCTCAAGGGCCAGGAGGACCGCGTCAAGGCGCTACTCGACGAGGTCGAGGCGGCGTTCGACGCCGACGGCAAGCTCGTCAAGGACCGCAGCAACAGCGATTTTTATTACTACGGCTCGCCGACTCGTACGCGCGCACAGGCTGCGATCGCCCTCGGACGCCTGCGTCCGGGCACGCCGCTGCACACCAAGTTGGTGCAGGTGCTGGCGGGCGAGACCGAGTCGTACACCACGCAGTCGACGGCGTTCTCGCTGATGGCGGTCGCGGAGCAGCTGCGCGGGCAACCGGCCGAGGGCGCGAGCTTCTCGGTCACGCTCGGCGAGA
>JAYUXQ010001404.1:0-6037 GCA_043752905.1 Nannocystis sp.
CCCGATGTCGGCCTCGAAGACCTGCGCCTTGCGGGCCTCGATCACCGCCGCGAAGCGGTCGTGCGCGACCGACTCGACGTCCCGCGTACCGACGACCACCTTGCGACCGACCCCTGGATTGACCCCCTCGTACACCAGCTGCATGCGCTCGACCTCGGCGACGCGGCGGTCGAACCACTGCAGCGACCGCGTCGGCTCGTACTTGCTCGGCGGCTGGGTCAGCAGCGCCGCCTCGGCGCCGAGGTCCCCCTCGAGCAGGCTCAGGATCCGGCGCGCTGCCGCCAGCTCGCCAGGCGCGACCGCCAGCGGTGGGTCGAGCTTGTCCGGCGCCATCCCGGCCGCCGCCAGCTGACCGCGCGCCGCCTGTAGTTGAGCGCGTGCCATCGCCAGCTGAACCTTGTCGCGCGCGCGCACGCTGCCGAGCGTCTTGTCGCGCGTGATCTCGACGCACAGGCCCTCGGCCGCGCCGACCTCACATGAGCTGCGCATCAACGCCTCGGCCGCGCGCACGTGGGCGATCGCCAGGCGGGCAGCGCCGCCGTCGCTACCGAAGCGCTGGATGTACCCCGAAACCCGCGCGTACGCGCTGCCTGGACGCACCTCCGTACGGAACCGGATCGCCGCCGCGAGCAGGCGGTCGCCGCCGTGGCGGTCGCGCGTCAGCGCCTCGATCTGCGCCTCCTCGACCGTGCCCGTCACCAGCGCCAGCGTGATCGACCGTCGCCGGGCCTCGAGCGCGCGGGCGTCCTGCGGCGCCAGCTCGAGGAAGCGGACGTAGTTGTCGCGCGCGTCCTCGACGTTTTGTACGCGCTCGTTGGTCCGCGCCAGGCGAAACGCCACCTCGTGCGCGTCGCGGCGCCCGGGGAAGCGCGCCAGCCAATCCGCGTAGCCGGCGATCGCCGCGCTAAAGGCCCCGCCCTCCTCGTGGCACACCGCCGCCTCGTAGCGCTGCGTCTCCTCCGGTTGGCCCGCCGCACCTGCCTCTTCGGCCATGTCCTCGAAGCCATGCGCGCACGCGGCGAAGTCCCCGCTCATGCGCGCCGCCACGGCCGCCTGCCACATCGCCGCCGCGCGGATGACCGGCAGCTCGCGGCGCAGCTCCTCACCGGCCGGGTTCGCCACATACATGGCCCGCAGCGCCCGCATCTTCGTCGTCATGGCGATCAACGCGACCCGCGTCTGCGCCCGCGCCACCGGCGAGGCCGCCGGATCCTGCCAGCGCACCTGCAGCGCGCGCAGCAGCAGGCGCCCCGCTCGCGCGCCGAGGGCGTCGCGCGGGTGGGCCTGCATCACCCCGCGCAGCCCCGCGTCGGCCGCGGCCCAGCGACCGTGCCGCAGCAGCAGCTCGGCGCGCTCGATCACCACGTTGTCCGCCTCGGGCAGCGCGCGCGCGGCCGGCTCGGCGAGGAACAGCTCGCAGGCCGCCAGCATCTGCGCGTCCGCGGGGGACATGTCCGGAGGGACAGGCGAGGTCGGCGGCGTCGCGCACCCGCCGTCGCGCCCGGGCGCACACACCCATGGCGACGGATCCCAGCCGGCCTGTTGATAGTCGAGCGCGCGGCGCACCGCCTCCAGCTGCTCGCGCGCCGAGATCCGGGCCTGGTCCGGCGTCAGGCCGCCCTGCTTGAGCGCCGCGCTGTGGTGGCGATGCGCCGCGGCGTAGTGCTCCGCCGCCAGCGTCTGCTCGCCGAGCGCCCCGGCGACCCGCGTCGCGTGGGTCCACTCGAGGCGCCCGAACACGTGGTGCAGCCCCTCCTCCGCGCCCGCGTAGTCATGCACCAGCGATCGCAGGGCCCGCTGCGCCAGGTCGAACACCTGACTGCCGCCGCTGCTGGCCCCCTCCTCGGCCCACCGCCGCGCCACCGTCGTCAGCGCCGTGCGGGCCGCCGCCTCGCACGCGCTCGCGTCCGTGCCGCCGCTGCGCGCCGCGATCGCCAGCGCGACCAGCTTCTCGACCTCCTCCCACAAATAGCGGTCGGCCAGGCGCGCCAGCGCGTCCTCGACCTCCTCGGCCTGACGCGCACATTCCGACTGCGCGACGTCGCGGATGTCCAGCGTCGCCGTCGCCGTCGGCCCCGCCGGCCCCGCGACTGTCGCGGCCCGCGGCGCACAACCTGTCCCGATCACCATGGCCGCGAGGACATGTCCACAAAGCCAGCCGCGGATCACTTCACGCCCTTGCAGTGGCCCTTGTTGTCCAGCCACTCGGTCGCCTCCTTCTCGCAGGTCTCGCGGGTCGGGTAGCAGTGTCGGCTGTCGCCCATCTTGGTGTTGACGTAGCACCACTCGCGGTACTTCGGCGCCGCCGCGCGCCGCAGCAGCTCGGCGACCCCCGCCTGCGCCTCGCGGTTGCCGATCACCAGCACCGCCCGCAGGTCGTCGCCCCGGCCGAAGCGCAACACCCCCGGCACCGTCGCCAGCGCCTCCGTCTTGCACGCCGCGTACTGATCGACCGACATCAGGTACAGCGCGCACAGCCCGTCGGGGGTCGTGAACTGCGTCAGCAGGGCCCCGGGCGGGTGACGCGTGTTGTCGACGTCGAGCGCGGAGAGCAACAGCTGGATCGGCTCGCGCCACGCCCCCGCGCCCGCGCCGACCAGACGTACGCCGGCCGGGCCCGCCTCGACGTCGAGCCCGTCCGGCATGATCCCCGCGACCAGCTCGGCGAAGGCGGCCGCCGACAACGTCCGCGGCGCACCGATCGTCACCCCCGGCCGCTCGGGCGCCAGGCTCACGCCCGACGGCGCGGCCAGTCCCCGGTCGACCTCGGGGTCCGCCGGCGCCGGGGTCGGCCGCACCGGCTCCGACACGACCACCGGCGGATCCGCCTGCCACGCCTGGTACGCCGCCCCGCCGACCAGCAGCGGCAGCATCACCGCGGCCGCGATCAGCAGGCCGCGCCGCTCGCCGGGCGCGCGTCGACGCAGGCACGCGCGCAGCTGGGCCAGCAGGTCGGCGAGCGAGTCGTGGCGAGCGTCGGGGTCGACCGCGAGCCCGCGCTGCAACGCCGCGATGATCTCGGCCGGCACGTCGCCGCGGTCTTTCGGCGGCGTCATCCGGCCCTCGACGACGTTCATCGTCAGCTCGGCCTGCGTGTCGCCGGCGAACGGCCGCTGACCGAACAGACACTCGAAGAAGGTCACGCAGTACGCGAACTGGTCCGATCGCGCGTCGACGCCGCGGCACATGTGCTGCTCCGGTGCCATGTAGGCCGGCGTGCCGACCATCATGCCGGTCTGTGTCAGCGTCCGCAGCACTGGCGGCCCGTCCGGCAGCGTCGACAACCCGGGCGCTCGCAGCGTCGGCCCCTCCGCCTCCGCGGCCGGCCGCGCGAGCCCGAAGTCCAGCACGCGCACGCGCCCGCCGGTCTCGACGAGCACGTTGTCGGGTTTGAAGTCGCGGTGCACCAGGCCCGCCGCGTGGGCCGCCGCCAGGCCCTCGCCCGCGCCGAGCATGATCTCGACCACCTCGCGCCAGACCCGCTTGCGCCCGCGAAAGAACGCCTTGAGCGTGACCCCGTCGATCAGCTCCATCGCGATGAACACCCGACCGAACACCTCGCCCGCGTCGTACACCGTCACCACGTTCGGGTGATGGATCTTGGCCGCCGCCTTGGCCTCGCGCAGCATCCGGCCCCGCCCCTCGGTCCCGTCCTCACCGACGCGTAGCAGCTTGAGCGCGACGTCGCGGTCGAGCTGCGCGTCGTGGGCCCGGTACACCACGCCCATGCCGCCGGCCCCGAGTCGACCGATGATCCGATAGCGGGCGATCACTGCGCCCGGCTCGAGCTCCGCGAGGTCGGCGAGCATCGTCCGCCCCGTCCCGCTCGTCAGCGCGTCGATCGTCCGATCGTCGCTCCCGCCCGGGGCCTCGAGCGCGGACGGCCGCGCCGGCGGCGGCAGGGTCACCGCCGTCGCGTCGACCGGGGGCTCGTGCCCTGGTCTCATATCCCTCGCGCCTTCATCGGCCGCGAATTTACCCGTCTCGCGGCCCCTGCGACAACGCCCCGACGGACTATCGACGCCGATTGGCCCCAAGATCCATGGTGGTCCGGTACGATCCGGCATGATCCGGCATGATCCGGCCCCTTTGCGCGCGCCGCCGCGCCGTCGGTCCGGGCGAACGCGGGGGCCCGGCATCGCCCAAGCTGGCGCGCCCAGCATGCACGACGCGGACACGCACGCCCCCTCGCCGGCCGATCGCGAGCCGTGACCACCCGCGACGACACCCACGCGACCCCCGAGAGCGCCGCCCCGCTCGCCTCGCTGTGGTCCGTGCCCCGGACGCCGCTCTCGACCTCGACGACCTCGACGACCTCGACGACCTCGACGACCTCGACATCGAGCTCTCGGCCGACGACCGCCAGGCGCTCGCGCCGTACCGGGCCGTCACGATCCGCTGCACAGCCTCCGCGCCGGCCTCGCCCACGCCGCCCGCCAGCTCGCCGCGGCGACCGTGCACCCCGGCGCGCTCGACCACCCTAACGAGGTTCGGGGGCCGTCAGCTCGAGATCGACGAGGATCGGGTTGTGATCGCTGATGATGCGCCCCTCGACCATCGGTCGTTCGATGACCTGCGGGAGGCGTGGGCGCAGCCCTGCGCCCGCGAACCAGTCGACGCGCAGCGGCACGCGGCCGTTCCAGCGTGACAGCCGGTGCTCGAGCCATCGCATCATCCACCGGCACACCGGCGGGGGCAGGTAGTCGAGGGCCTTGCGGGCCATCTCCGGGTCATAGACATCGTAGTAGATGGTCCCGCGGGTGAAGTCGTTGTAGCCCTGGATCGCCAGACCGCCGACGCGCAGCGCCGCGAACACCTTGCGCTCGACGACCTGCTCCGGCTTCATGTACTGCTCGATCGTGCCGTTGAAGCCGAAGCGCATGAACTTGTAGAGCAGGTTGACGGCCAGGCCCTGACCACTCCCGAGGTCGTAGGTGTTCGTGTTGAGGTCGCCGCCGAGCAGCATGCGGGCCCCGCCAAAGGCCCGCAGGCGCCGAATGACCTGACGTAGCTGCTTCGCGCGGTGACGCGGCCCCGTGAACGGGTCGAGGTGCACCAGCGCGATCGACAGCGGGCCGTCCGGGAGCAGCAGCTCGCACAGCAGCGCGCGCTTGTTGCCCATCCGCTTCTCGGTCGCGTGGAACTTGTCCTTGCGCTCGCGCAGCTCGACCGCCTCGAAGCGCAGCACCGGAAAGCGCGTCAGCAGCACGCAGCCGTGCAGCGCCTTGGTGTTCGGGACCCCGTGCCCGCGCTCGCCCCGGTCGCCCTCCGCGAGCACGATGTGATAGTTGGCGAACACGTAGCCCATGCCCAGCGCCGAGGCCAGCTCGCGCGGCACGTTGAGGTTTTGCGAGCGACCCATGCCGATGTCGACCTCGGTCAACAGCAAGATGTCGGCGTCGCGCAGCAGCGGGTCGTGCACGAGCGCGTGGCGCAGCGCCGCGAAGCGCTTGCCTCGCTCGACGTTCCACGCGACCACCCGCACCACCCCCGGGCGTCGCGGCGTCAGCGAGGTCCCGAGCGTCGGTTCGAGGTCCCACTCGAAGCCTCGCAGCACGCGCTCGAGCTGCGGGCGGATCCTGCGATACACCGGGTCGCGCTCGAGCTTGCGACGGGTCCGGATCCGTGAAAGATGGGCGAGCGCCTCGGTGACGTCGTGGTCGAGCGCGAAGCGTCGCGGCAGGCCGCGCTCGGCCGGCTCCGCGGCTGGATTCGCGGGTGGATTCGCGGGTGCTGGCTCCGCCAGCGACTCCGCCAGCGACTCCGCCAGCGGCATCGAGGGCTTCGCGGCTAAATCCGCGGCGGACGGCGTGTCCCGGGAGGGAGGAAATGGCGACAAGACGTGCTCCGCGAGTCGGGTCGACCCGGCGTGGATCGGCAGGGCGAGTTCTAGCAAAATTCCCCGAGCCCGGGACACCGTACGTACACGGCACCGCCGCGGATCAGGGGGAACGGGCGCGTGGCGTTCCCTGGTCGCGTGTAGCGCGATCCAACTGCTCGCGCGACCCGGCCTCGCGCAGGCGGTGATCACTCTCGG